>JAVHOD010000027.1:0-4021 GCA_036169835.1 Minisyncoccota bacterium
TTTTTGAAAACACTTCCGGCTGATGAATAATTAGGGATTCTTTCTTTTCTTCTTTTCAAGTATTCTTTTATGATTTCCGAACTTTTATTTAAATCACTTTTTTTAAATCGCAGTTCAACCGAAAGAATGATATCTTTATTTTTCTTAAAGATGCTGTCGCGATAACCGAATTGGCATTGCTTGTTGGAATATTTTTTGATTTTAAAATTTTTTAGATTTAAGGCGGCGATGCTTTCTACGGAGTTGGAAATTGAAGAGCCGAAGGCTCCGCTGTTGCCGTGGATGGCGCCCCCGATGGTGCCGGGAATGCCAATCGCCCACTCCAAACCGGTTAGGCCGTTTTTAATTGACGCGGCTACTAATCTATTTAAACCAACGCCGGCTTCGCTGATAATTCTATTTTTTTTAACTTCAAAATTTGAAGTTTTAATTTTTATAACTAATCCCCTAAACCCTTTGTCGCTGACTAATAATTTCGTTCCTCCTCCTAAAACAAAAACCGGGATTTTTTTTTGTTTTGCTTCCTTGAGAGCTTCAACTAAACTTTTTAAGTTCTTAGTTTCAAAAAAATATTTTGCCGATCCTCCGATTTTAAAACTAGTATATTTTTTTAAAGGAATATTTTCCTTAAACATAGAAAAAGGCAGATAGCGGTGACCTCCGTTTTTTGTTTTATTAAGTGAGTGCTCAGCTACCTGCCGCCATAATTATAACAAAATAAGGATTTGTTTGTTAGGTACATACGGGGTTGACTTTTTGGGAATTTTACGCTATACTTCTTTTAAGTGAGCGAGAGTTTTTCTATATTGGATCAATATTATCCAATCCAAGAAAAACCATTCTGTTTCTCCCTCCCCACTTTTACTTGTGATATTCAGAGAAATAATGGCAGTATTATCACCGGTAAAAGTGGGGAGGGAGTTTTTTATATCCACTTGACAACCTTTCTTGCCCGCCTATAATTAAATTAGATAAAAATGAATCAGAAAATAGCAAAAATCAATCTTTGGAATCTTCATGCTGGCTGCTATATGCGCGGCTTGGTTTTTGGCGGCGTCATTACCACTCCAAAAAGCTCACTTCGGAGATTCAACAGGATAAACAAAAAATAAAACCCAAAAAAATAAAAACCTGATGAACCTCCGAAACCAAGGAGGTTTTTTAATATAAAAAACTATGCCCAGTAACTCAACTCCGATGGTTCGCCTTAGGCGAACAAAAGTACTGGGTAAAGGTCAGAATTAATCAAATAAAACAAAATCATTAATTATCAACTCTGATATATCTAATAAAATGTCGGAGTTGAGTTAACTGGGTATGTCAGAAAAAATTTATTTAACTAAAAAAGGGTTGGAGAAGATAAAGAAAGAATACCGGGATTTAAAGAATTTAAAGAGAATCCGATTGGCCAAAGCCGAGGAAAATTTTGATTTGTCGGAATCTAAAATAGCGGAGCTGGAATACGTTTTTAAAAACGCCGAACTTATCAAAATTCCCTCTAAAGAAAAACAAAATATCGTAAATTTGGGAGCTACCGTCACCCTGGAAAATTCTGACGGCAAAATTAAGGAATATGAAATCGTGGGAACATTGGAAGTTAACCCCAGCGAAGGAAGAATATCTTCGGAGTCGCCGGTAGGCAAAGCGCTCTTAAATCACAAAGTTTCCGATGAAATAGAAATCAATTCCCCTATAAAAATAGTTTACAAAATTAAAAAGATTAGATACCAGCTGGTTTAAAGTTCTGTTTTTCAGGGCTTCTGTAATTGTCTTTTTCCTTTTTCTTTCCCCTCGCCAGTGCGCTTCCGCTTTGAGAAATCATATTCGCTCCTGACGCTACTCGACACCCAACTCGTCGCTTCGCTCCTCGGGGGCCTGTCTCGCCACGCTACTCGCTCATTGATTTCTAGCAAAGCTCCAGCGATACTGGCTTGGAGAAAAGAAAAAAGGATGAAAAAAATAGGAGCAACCCAAACTTGTTTGAGAAAATATCCCGCAGGTGCTGAAAGATTGGTTTCGCCGCAGGCGAATTTCAGTCCCTCACCCTTTACAAAAGGGTGAGGGAAGGGAAAAGAAACCCAGCACATAAAACTTCTTTATGTGCTGGGTATTCTGGTTTTCGAAGGCAAGTTCGGGTTGCTCCTGGATAAAATTATTCTGACTCTGGCTGGCAGATTTTTTTGATGATAGCGTCAAGCTCTTCCGGTGAGAAGAATTTAATGACGATTTTGCCTTTATTTTGATTTTTACTGATGTTGACTTTAGTGCCGAGTGCTTCTTCCAGCCGGTTTTCCATATATTTACTTTCCGGGTCTTTGGGACGGCCGGTTGTTTCTTCGGGATTTATTTTTTCCCGCAAATCTCTGACACTTAAATCATTTTTGAGCAAATCCTCAAAAAGCGCTTGTTGTTGGTTTAAATCGCCGATAGCCAAAAGCATCCTGGCCTGGCTTTCGTTAATTTTTTTTTGGGCCAAGGCATCCTGGATGTTTGAGGGCAAGCTTAATAACCGCAAAGTGTTGGCCACCGCTTCCCGGCTTTTTCCCACTCTTTGGGCGATTTCTCTCTGGGTTAAGCGGAATTCGTCCTGGAGTTTGGCGAAAGCGCGGGCTGATTCTATCGGATTGAGGTCCACCCTCTGGATGTTTTCAATAATCGCCATTTCCAGGCTATTGGTTTCAAGGTTAATTTTCTTGATAATCGCCGGCACCCGTTCCAGGCCAAGCATTTTGGCGGCCATAAACCTTCTTTCGCCGGCTATCAGTTGATAGCTTACTTTGGTGCCGTTTTCGGTTTCTTCTTCAATTTTGGAAATCAGAAGCGGCTGAAGAATGCCGAATTCCTGAATGGAAGCGGCTAATTCTTTTAAGGACTCTTCTTCAAAATGGCGTCTGGGCTGATGAGGGTTCGGTTTTATTTCGTCAACTTCAATCAGAAATATGGCTTCCGAATGTTTTCTGGGAAATTCCTGAAAATCTTTTTTCGGCGCAGGTTCCTGGGTGTTTTCTCCCTGCGGGAGATGTCCTGAAGGGACAAATTTTAAATTTTCTTCCGGTTTAGGTAAGATACCGGCTAAGTCTTTTTTAAGTTCCAGGCTATCGGATGAAAAAAAATCCGAAGCCGGCGCTAAAGGAGCGCTTTTTTGTTCGGTTTCCGGCGTTTCTTTGTTATCTTTTTTTGGTATTAAAGATTCTAATCCCCTGCCTAACATATATTTATATTAACCTAACAACTAACGACTTATAACTAATAACTATGTTAATAAATTTCCAAAAACTTGGTTGGCAAACTGGCTATTTGCGTTTTTTTCCTGTTGGCTGATTATTTCTTTAGCCAAAAGCAGATAGGCGCGAGCCGCCTGATTAGAGGGGGCGTAAAGAATAATTGGTTTTCCGAAACTCGGGGCTTCGGCCAAAGCAACGGCTCGGGGTATTTCGGTATTAAAAACATGATAAGGGAAATGCTTTCTTACTTCCTTGACCACTTCCCGGGAAAGCCGCTCCTTTTTATTATACATCGTCAGAACCGCGCCCGCCACATTTAATTTATAGCCGAGATTTTCGCGGATAAGGTCAATGGTTCTTAAAAGCTGGCCGATGCCCTCCAAGCTGTAATATTCGCATTGAATCGGCATTAAAACTTCATCGGCGGCTATCAGGCCGTTAATGGTTAAAAGATTAAGCGAGGGCGGTAAGTCAATCAATATAAAATCGTATAAATGCCGGAGTTGATTGATGGTTTTTCTTAACTGATATTCCCGCTCGGGCAAAGAAATCAGTTCCACCAAAGCGCCGGCTAAATCCTGGGAAGCGGGAAGGACCTCATAGCCGAAAATGGCGGTTCTTCTGATTAAATGGCTGGGGATAAGGCCGCTCATTAAAGCGGTATAAACTGATTCTTGCGGCGGCGTTATTCCCAAACCGGAAGTGGCGTTGGCTTGCGGGTCAAAATCAACCAAAAGACAGCGCCGACCCAAAGCGGCCAAATAAGCGCCGAGATTCATCGCCGTGGTTGTTTTTCC
>JAVHOD010000028.1:0-3927 GCA_036169835.1 Minisyncoccota bacterium
AACAAATCCGCGGCACTTTGTATTTGTCCGCCTGGCGCCAAACCGTTTCCGACTGCGGCTCCACTCCCGCCACGCCGTCAAAAACCACCACTCCGCCGTCAAGCACCCTCAGCGAGCGCTGGACTTCAACGGTAAAATCAATGTGGCCCGGCGTGTCAATAATATTGACCCGATGTTCCTCGCCGCCGTAGGTCGGGGTCCAATAACAAGTCGTGGCCGCCGCCGTAATCGTAATTCCTCTTTCTCTTTCCTGCTCCATCCAATCCATGACAGTATCGCCGGTATGCACCTCGCCGATTTTATGGGAAATTCCGGTGTAAAAAAGAATCCGTTCAGAAACGGTTGTTTTCCCGGCATCAATGTGGGCAATGATGCCGATATCACGATATTTGTCTAAAGGATATTGACGCATAAAAATTAGAATCTAGGATTTAGAATATAGAATTTAGGAAATTTAAAATCCCTAAATACTAAATTCTAATCCCTTTTTTCATCTTGCAAAATGCGCAAACGCCCTATTCGCTTCCGCTACCCGATGCATATCCTGTTTCTTTTTAACGGCCGTTCCTTCGTTTTTGGAAGCGGCAATAATTTCTTCCGCCAAGTTTTCAACCATAGTTTTTCCTTTCCGCGCCCGGGCGGCGGCAATAATCCAATGACCGGCCAGGAAAAATTTTCTTTCCGGCCTGACTTCCATCGGCACCTGGTAGTTGGCGCCTCCGACTCTTCGGGACGCCACAGCCACCAGCGGACTGACGTTTTCCATGGCCTTTTCAAAAACTTTCATCGGGTCTTCTTTGGTTGTTTTCTCTATCCGCTCAAAGGCCTGATAAACTATTTTCTCCGCCAAAGATTTCTTCCCTTCAAACATCAAATAATTGATAAATCGGCCGACAACCAAACTGTTGAATTTAATATCGGGCTGGCGCAATTTTCTGTTTTTATAAATTTGTTTTTTACGCATTTACTTTAGGTCTTTTAGCTCCGTATTTTGAGCGCTGTTGTTTCCGGTTTTCCACGCCGGTGGTATCCAAAATCCCGCGGACAATATGGTATCTCACGCCCGGCAAATCTTTCACCCGGCCGCCGCGAATCAAAACCACCGAGTGTTCCTGAAGCAGATGTCCTTCCCCGGGAATATAAGCCGTCACTTCCATTCCGTTGCTCAAACGCACCCGAGCCACTTTTCGCAAAGCGGAATTCGGTTTTTTAGGAGTGGTGGTAAAAACTTTCAGACAAACTCCCCGCTTGAATGGCGAAACGGAATTAGTGGGGCGATTTTTCAGATAATTGAAATAACGCCCTAAAGCCGGGGTTTTCTTTTTAGCTTTCGTTTTCTTTCTTCCTTTTTTAATTAATTGGCCGATTGTAGGCATACCGCTAAATTTTAATTTCTCCGCCGGAGACAACTCCGTTTCTGGCGGATAATTTCTAAATAATACTGGAATTAAAAGGATTGTCAACCCCCACACCAATTAAGTTTAGTATTATTTGGTGATTTTCTTAGAAAAAAATGAGCAAAACAATGAAAAATTTTATTTGGAGAAAATTTGTCCGCCTAAATTTTCAAAGAAAATTTTGGCGGACAAAAACTTGATTGGTGTGGGGGTCAACTCTTTTATCAAGAACCGCCGACAAAAATCAGGGAAAGCCGGTAAGCCAGCGGAGCGATTAAATACGGAAAAACAAGAAGAACCCAAGCCAGCATCAGAAATAAATAATTCCCCGTCAAAAAATTTTTAATCCCGTAAAATTTGTCCGGCAAAAGCGAGAAAAAGACATGATGTCCGTCAAAAGGCGGAAAAGGAGCCAGATTGAAAAAAGCGAATAAAAGATTCAAGAAAACAACGATGAACAAAAAAGTCAAAAGCGAAGAAGACAAAATTCCGAAAAAACCCAGCAATCTTATCAATAGAGAAAAAATAACCGCCAGAGAAATATTGGAAAGCGGCCCGGCCAATCCCGTAAGCATTATTCCTTTTTTAACGTTCCGGAAATTATCGGGATTGAAAGGAACCGGCTTGGCGTAACAAATAACAAAAGGGCTATGAAATAAAATAAGAAATAAAGGCAGAATCACCGTGCCGAACGGGTCGATGTGTTTTAAGGGATTGAAAGTCAGCCGGCCGGCCAATTTCGGCGTCGGGTCCCCCAATTTATAGGCGGTCAGGCCATGAGAAACTTCATGAATGACCATTGAAGCGTATAAAACAATCAGCTGAAAAATTGTGATGGAAATATTAGAAGACATAAATAATTTAACCCCGAACCAGCCAAGGGATTGATTTTATTATAACAACCTTTTAATATAAAGGATATTATGCCCAGTAACTCAACTCCGATGGTTCGCCAGTTCAGGCGAACAGAAGTACTGGGTAAGGGTCAATATTAATCAAATAAAACAAAATCATTAATTATCAACTTCGATATATCTATAAAAATGTCGGAGTTGAGTTAACTGGGTATGAAATGTTATTTTTGCGAAAAAATATCCATCATGGGAATAAGCCGGAAAAAACTTCGCGGCAAATATAACCCCACCGAAAAAACCAGAAAACATCCCAATCTCCAGTGGACTAAATTGGCTTCAGGCAAAAGAGTGAAGGCCTGCACGAAATGCGTCAGGACTCAGGTAAAAGAAAAATAGTTTTTATTCGGGGTGTAGTATACCGGCAGTACGCATGCATGGGGTGCATGTAGACCGGGTTCAATTCCCGGCACCCCGACCAATCTAAACCTAACTAATCTTCCTCATCGGCGGATTATTTTTTTGATATATATTTCCAGAGCGCGGCTATCCCAAAAGCCAATAGAGCGATAAATAATATATAGGTCAGCCAGGCAAAAAACATTATGCCTATACCCCCTGCTCCGCTCATCATGTTGTAATCCATCATATTGAACCCTTTTTTTATAAAGATATTTTGATACGAGCTCGACCTTTAATGTCTAAAATTAAGCTTTTCTTAATCTCAAGGAATTTAGAACAACCGAAAGCGAAGAAAAAGCCATGGCGGCGGCGGCAAAAATCGGATTGAGTAAAATTCCGAAAAACGGATAAAGCGCGCCGGCCGCTACCGGAATAAAAGCGGTATTGTAGAAAAACGCCCAAAAAAGATTTTGCTTGACGATTTTCAAAGTTTTTCGCGACAAATTGAAGAGTTCGGCTATAAGATTTAGGTCGCCGCGCATCAGCGTCACTCCGGCCGATTCCATGGCTATATCCGTTCCTTCGCCCATGGCAATGCCCAAGTCAGCTTGGGCCAAAGCCGGCGCGTCATTGATGCCATCGCCGACCATCGCTACTTTTTTCCCTTGTTTTTGGAGTTCTTGAACTTTCGCGGCTTTATTTTGGGGCAAAACCTGCGCCATTATATTTTCTATTCCCACTTGTTTGCCAATCGCTTGGGCGGTTCTTTCGTTATCGCCGGTAATCATCCAGATTTCCAAACCGGCTTCTTTTAATTTTTTAATCGCTTCCTTGGTTTCCGGCTTTAGGATATCGGCCACGGCAATCAATCCCCTAACTTGATTATTCCAAAACAAAATCATTACGGTCTTCCCGTCGTTTTCAAGTTTTTGAATTTCCGGCTCCATTTCTTTTATGTCCAAACCCATGACTTTCAACATTTCGCGATTGCCTAAAGCAGCCTGGATTTTCTGTCCGTCGATTAAAAGATTCCCTTTAATGCCTTTTCCCGGCACCGCCTCAAAATCGGAAACTTCAAAAAGCTCAATCTTTTCTTCCAGCGCTTCTTCTTTAATGGCTTTATCCAAAGTGTGAGAGGAACGCTGTCCCAAAGAAGCCGCCGCCTGGATAATCGCTTTTCCCAAAGAATGTTCTGATCTTTGCTCCAAACTCGCGGCGACTTTCAAAATATGATCTCCGATTTGATCTCCAATCGGCAAAATATCCGTCACGGCCGG
>JAVHOD010000029.1:0-17533 GCA_036169835.1 Minisyncoccota bacterium
TATGGTCTGGCCAACAAAAAAATTAGGAGAATAAATTTATGAACTACATAATTTTAATCATCGCAGGCATAGCGGGAGTAATACTGGGGACTTATTTGGCGAGGAGGCGGAGAGCGGGAAAAGAATGGGCTCAAGGCAGGAAGTCGCTTACTCCATTAGAGAGAAAACCTCTACCAGGGCTAATTAAAAAGCAGGCGCAAGAGAAAGAGGAAAACAAGCGAAAGATTACGGAGTTTTTCGGCGTGGCCCAAAATAATAGAGTGACAAACGATGATATAGAAAATTTGCTCGGCGTTTCCGACGCCACCGCCACGCGCTATTTGGACGAGCTGGGAAAGGAAGGTCTTATCCGCCAAATCGGCAAAACCGGCCGGCACGTGTATTACGAGAAGGTGAAGTAATAATTCAACGGCTCAACGGTAATTGTCGTTGATCCGTTGAGATGGACTAATTCGCGCGAATTAGAGAATAGCTAGAGAATAGATAAAAATTTGGTATAATATAAATATATAAATAATATCATTTGTATATGCGCAAATTGGAGAAAATCTTAAAAGTTTTAGCTAACCGGCGGCGGTTGGCGATATTGAAGTACTTAAAAGAAAACAAAGAGGCACCGGTGGCAGAAATTGCTCAGGAAATTGTTTTGTCATTTAAAGCTACCTCGAAACATCTTGGTATTTTGTTGGCAGTAGATATTCTTGAAAAAGAACAACGAAGTTTGCAAATGTTCTACCGTTTATCCGGTGATCAAGATTCGGTAGTAAAACACGTTGTTTCCCTTCTCTAATTCGCGCGAATAAGAGAATAAATTTATGAAAATCAATAACTTTTTTAAGCTTGTTATTGCAATAGTCGTATCAGAGATTGCCGGCATTATTGGTTCAATTTTTACCGTCTCGGCAATTTCAACTTGGTACGCGACTTTGGCTAAACCGGCTTTTAATCCGCCAAATTGGATTTTTGGTCCGGTTTGGACAACGCTTTATTTTTTGATGGGCGTTGCCGCGTTTCTGGTCTGGCGCAGGGGGCTTGAGCGAAAGGAAGTTAGAATTGCTTTGGGAATATTTATGGCTCAACTCGCTCTTAATGCGTTTTGGTCAATTATCTTTTTTGGCTTAAGAAGCCCCGGCGCGGCGTTTTTGGAAATTATTATCCTTTGGCTGGCTATATTTGCCACAATTTTGTTTTTCTATAAGATTTCTCGCCCGGCGGCTTGGCTTTTGTTCCCATATATTCTTTGGGTTAGTTTTGCTGGTTATCTTAATTATTCTGTTTGGCAGCTCCAAAATAAAATCCCGAAGCAGGTAGCGTGCACTCAAGAAGCCAAACTTTGTCCGGACGACTCCTCTGTCGGCCGAACCGGTCCTGATTGTGAATTTGCTCCTTGCCCTGGAGATGCCACGGAATAATTGGTAATCAAACAGGCGATTTACCCCGACAAGGATAAAAATTGTTGAAAAGGCAGACATATAATCAGAGAAGCATTTATTAATATAATATATTTTTCATTGAACAATTCCATAGAATTGTTCAATGGCCGAATTTTATGAAACAAAAAGAGAATAATATCGCATATATAGATGGTGCGGATTTGCATAGAGGCATCGCCGGTTTTGGCTGGACACTATTGCAGGCCCAAAAATGAAAAAGCCCCCGGCACGGACGTATCCGCACAAGGGTCTTTTTCGTGATAATATTATTATATTATCAAATCATTTCTGAAAGTCAAATAGTTGTCCATAGGCGGTAAATTTATGTCTTGGATAACAAAAAATTAGGATAAATAAGGAGATTTTTAGGAGAAAAGATGGTAAAATAAAAATATGACCTTTGAAGAATACCAAAAAAAATCAAGAGAAACGGCGATTTATCCCGATAAGGATAAAAATTTCATTTATCCGACTTTAGGATTGGTGGGTGAAGCCGGCGAAATAGCGGAGAAAATCAAAAAAGTCCTGCGGGACAAAAACGGAGTTATTGACGATGAAACCCGAAAGGAAATTTCCAAAGAACTGGGAGATGTTTTGTGGTATTTTTCCCAACTAGCCACTGAATTAAAACTTTCTTTGGAAGAGATCGCTTCTTTAAACATTGAGAAACTCCAGTCTCGCAAAGATCGCGGCCAGCTCCACGGCAGCGGCGACAATCGTTAGTTAATATTAGTCTCTACATTAGACCTGGAGATCTACTGTTAGTATTAGATGAGATATTCACCCCTAAGTCCAATTGATTGGACTTAGGGGTGAAATAAGTTATAATTATTTTAAATTATGGTGAGAATCAATAAGCGGGGCATAACCGAAGAATTAGATAAAAAGATTTTAGATATTTTTTCGGAAAAAATTAAACAGATAAAGAACGCAAAAGAGCTAAACGCTTTTTTATCTGGATTCTTGACCGCCGATGAGCAAATAATGATAAAAAAGCGTTTAGGCATTTCTATTTTGTTAAAAGAGGGCAAAAGGAAAAAGCATATCAGCGAGATTTTAGACGTTTCCCGAACTACCATTAATTTTATTCAAAAAAACAAAACAAGAAAATAAAACTAAGTCCAATTAATTGGACTTAGGAATATGCAGTTGATCAGCTCAAAGAATCAATTGATAACTATTAATGAATTTCAAAGAGAAAGTTTTAAAAATCGTCGCAAAGATCCCCAAGGGAAAAGTTTCAACTTATAAAGATGTAGCGCGGAAGGCGGGTGAATCAAAGGCCTATCGGGCTGTGGGGAATATTTTGAACAAAAATTATAACCCGAAAATCCCGTGCCATCGGGTTATCCGTTCTGACGGCAAACTCGGCGGTTATAACCGCGGCGTGAAACAAAAGAAAATTCTTTTAGAAAAAGAAGGAGTAATTTAGCAAATGTCGAAAAATAAAATTTTCGGGCTTTACCAAAAACTAAGAAAAAAATACGGCCATCCCAATGGGCAGTGGATTTTGTGGTGTAAAAGGCCGAAAACGGATAAGGAAAGAGAAGAAGTTATTATCGGAGCGATTTTGACCCAGCGGGCCAATTGGAAAAACGCGGAACTGGCGATGGCTAATTTAAAAAAGACAAAGATAAATTCCCTGAAAGATATTTATAAACTGGGCTTGAAAAATAAAAATAAATTAGCCCTGCTTATCAGGCCATCGGGATTTTATCGGCAGAAAGCCGGTTATCTTTTCGGTTTGGCAAAATTCATTCTGGGAAATTACGGAAATTTGAAGGGGCTGAAAAAGAAAGAATTGCTCAAATTGAGGGAAGAATTGTTAAACTTAAAGGGCATCGGCCCGGAAACCTGCGACAGCATTTTGCTTTACGGCTTGGAAAAACCGGCTTTTGTCATTGACGAATATACCAGGCGGTTTGCCGGGAAAAACCGGCTGACGGCCAATTATGACTATTATTTTCTCCAGAAATTATTTGAAAATAATCTTAAAAAAGATTTCCGTTTATATCAGGATTTTCACGCTTTAATCGTGATTGACGGCAAAAATAATAAATTAAATATTTTATGATTCAACTTCAAGCCGCCAAAAATAATAAAATTACTCCCGAAATGCTTTTAGTGGCCAGACAGGAAAGAGTTAAATCCGAAGAGATAAGAAGGCGGATTAAACAAGGATTTATTGTTATCCCAGCTAATAAGAATCATAAAAATCTAAAACCGATTGGAATCGGCAAGGGCTTGAAAGTAAAGATTAACGCCAATATCGGTACTTCGTCGGTAAAATCTGATTTAAAAACCGAATTAAAGAAATTACGGGTGGCTTTGGAAGCGGGCGCGGACACGATAATGGATTTAAGTACCGGCGGGAATCTGGATGAAATCCGAAAATCATTGATAAAAAACTGCCCGGTTCCTTTAGGCACCGTTCCTATTTATCAGGTGGCCATAGAAGCCAAAAAAATAGAAAAGATGACGATAGCCAAATATCTTGAAGTTTTTGAAAAACAGGCGCAAGACGGGATTGATTTTGCCACGGTTCACGCCGGCGTGACTCAAAAAGTTTTTCCTTTGATTAAAAAAAGATTGATGAAATGTGTGAGCCGCGGCGGTTCTTTTTTGTTGGCTTGGATGAAATATCATAAAAAAGAAAATTTTCTTTATGAAAATTTTGACCAGATATTGGCTGTCGCTAAAAAATACGATATTACTTTAAGTTTGGGAGACGGGCTAAGGCCCGGGTGTATAGCCGATGCGACCGATAAAGCCCAAATCCAGGAATTAAAAATTTTAGGAAAATTGGCAAAAAGAGCGAGAGTGAAAGGAGTGCAGGTGATGATTGAGGGTCCGGGGCATATTCCTCTTAATGAAATAGAAAAGAACGTAAATTTAGAAAAAAAATATTGCCAAAAGGCGCCGTTTTACGTTTTGGGGCCCTTGCCGACGGATATCGCGGCCGGCTACGACCACCTGGCTTGCGCCATCGGCGGAGCTTTGGCCGGCTGGAAAGGCGCTGATTTTCTTTGCTATGTTACTCCAAAAGAGCATCTTGGGTTGCCTGATATTGGCGATGTCAGAGAGGGAGTGGTTGTTGCTAAAATTGCCGGCCATATCGCTGATTTAGCCCGGGGGAATAAAGAAGCTTTATCAAGAGATTACCGGATGGCAAAAGCCCGGCAAAGCGTAAACTGGAAGAAAATGCTAAAATATACAATAGACCCTCAAAAGTTTATCAAATTAAGGGGACGGGAATTAAAAAAGAAATATTGTTCAATGTGCGGTCCGTTTTGCGTTTTTAAAACCTGCGAATAAAAAGTCGAAAATAATAATTAAAATTTTAAAATAAATTTATGGGACAATTCATCATTCAACATCAATGGATCGGTTGGCTGATTATCTTATGGACTCTGCCGTGGAAAGGAATCGCGCTTTGGAAATCGGCTCGGGAAAACCAGCAGTGGTGGTTTATCGCTATGTTGGTTATTAATACTTTTGCGATTTTGGAGATTCTTTATATCTTTGTTTTTCCCAAAAAGAAAGGAAATAAAATTTCATAGAAATGCTTAATTTTATAATCTGGTTTTTAGCTTCGTTTGGCACGGCTTATTTCTTGTTCAAACGATTCAAGATTTTCACGAGGGGGTTCGGAGTTTCGGCCGTATTTCTAACCGCTCTTATCGCCGTGATTTTGCATAATTTGATTTCTGCCTGGCTAGGAATTAAAGACCCGATCTTTTTTGTTATCGCCTTTTGGGCTTTCGGGACGGGATTTTTTCTTTTATCGGTCTGGCTGGCAAAATTATTGAACGATAAAATTTTTTCAAACAAAAGTTGAGAAAATTGATTCTTATGTATAAGAAAGTTTTTATTTCGGTAATTTTAATTTTTTTGGCGATTGTCGCCGTGATGATTTTGGTTAAGGCTTTAAGCAATGAAGACGACTGGATTTGCAGTAATGGCCAATGGATAAAACACGGCAATCCTTCAGCGCCGGCGCCAACCCGGCCTTGCGGCGAAGCAAAACAGGTAATAAGCCCCGACATCATCGTATCCTTGCCGAAACAAAATCAGACGGTTAAAAGCCCGCTGGCAGTGGAGGGTATGGCCAAGGGATATTGGTTTTTTGAAGCGGTTTTCCCGATTAAAATTTTTGACGACAAAGGAAACGAGTTGGCGGCCAGCTATGTCCAGGCGACTGGCGACTGGATGACCGAAGAGTTAGTGCCTTTTAAAGGAGAAATCGTATTTGACGCCGGTTCGGCCGGTAAAGGCATACTGATTTTACAAAATGATAATCCTTCGGGTTTGCAGGGAAAAGAAATGAAAATCAGGATTCCGGTTATTTTCAGCTCTGAGGAAATTTCCAAGGTCAAAATTTATTTTAATAACAGCAACCTGGATCCCGAGGCCTCCTGTAATAAAGTTTTTGCGGTTGAAAGGGATATTTCAAAAACCCCAGCGGTCGGCCAGGCGGCTCTAGAGGAATTATTAAAAGGCCCCACAGACGCAGAGAAGACAGGGGGTTATTTTTCAAGTATCAACCCGGAGGTGAAAATCCAGAAATTAACGATTGAAAATGGAACGGCGAAAGTTGAGTTTGACGAGCAATTGGAATTTCAGGTCGGCGGTTCCTGCCGGGTAGCGGCTATCCGCGCCCAAATCACCCAAACCCTGAAACAATTTCCAACCGTGAAAGAAGTGATAATTTCCATTAACGGCCGCACCGAAGATATTTTGCAACCCTAAAAACATTTGAAGAAACAAATAAAAAAGCCGAAGTTTTAATTCGGCTTTTTTGGTATTGCTTACGATATCGCTTAAAATCTTAAACTAAAGTATTTCACCTCGAATTTTTGAATATCTTCAGGCGAACCGTCTCCGAGGTCTTTGAGTATTTTCCCGTACATTGATAGAATAGGTTCTAAATCATTGTGTCTGAACATAAGACGAACGGGAGGGTGATTTAGCAATTCCGCCTGAATTTCGAATTTTTCGTGGTCCCGTTCATCATTTCTGAAAACATGCAGAACGGCTTCACCCACGGGAAAACTCAATAAGAATTTACCCCTGATAGTAAGCATTTTTTGACTCATTTGAGCCTCCTTTTTAATGTACTTATTAATTATATCTTACCATATCCCACCTTAGGATATCTTTAATTTTACCTTATTTCAAGTTATTTGTCAAGTAGGCCGGCAAGAACGCAAAATAAAAAGCCGAAGAGTAAAATCCTCGGCTTTTTGTTGAAATTATCAGTCTTTTTTGAAGAATTTTTTTAACTTCTTCAGTATTTCTTTGTAATTGTTGAGAGCTGTTTTTTCATCGCAGTAATGGTTTCTAGAGACAAAATTCTGGGCTGGCCACAGTATTTCAATTTCAAATTTTTCAAAAGCGCCTTCGTCTCTTCTGAAAAGAGCCAACTCCATTCCAGCGACGATAGAATCCCTCTTCAAAAATTTACCCCTTACCGTCATCAAGCACATACCCACCTCCTTTTTGTTTTATTAAAGTGCCTCGGTTTTTGTTTAGGATAAAGCGAAAAATTAATTAAGCCCAGATACTTTCAGAAGAGGTTTTAATTATTTTTTTCGTTTTAAATACTACCTCGGTCAGTTCTTCCGGCTCGAACCAGAGCTTGATTTCTTTTTCCGCATTTTTAACGGATTCGGAAGTGTGAATGACGTTTTCAAAAACGCCGGTTTTGCTGTTGATGCGGCCGTATCTGCCGCGGATGCTGGTGGAATCGGCTTCTTCGGGATTAGTTGAGCCGCAAATTTTTCTGATACTGTTGACGGCGTTCTGGCCCTGATAGACCAAAGCCAAAACCCGGTCGGTGTGGAATCCGCCCATCAAATATTTTACCGCTTCGGGAAAAACCTTGGGCTTTTTGAATTTTAATTCCTGATAATGAATTTCGGCTAACTTTCTGGGAACTTTCAGGATTTTGGCGCCGACAATTTTTAATTTTGTTTCGGAAAGCGCCGTTAAGATATTGCCGGTTAAGCTTTTCATCAGGCCGTCGGGTTTGATAATCACTAAAGTTTGTTGAATTTTGTCCATATAAAAGAGTATTATACAAAAATCTCAAAAATCGTCAAAGGGACGATTTTTTGTTAAAATTAAAGGACTAATGAAAAAGGTTTATTTTTGGCACAAGTGCATAGAATGCGGTTCGGTTTTCCAGCCGGACAGATTTTTTTACACCTGTCCAAAATGCAATGGGTTGCTTTTGATTGAACGAGACGAGGCATGGATAGATAAGCATATCGGCATCGGCAGACAGGCGCAGTTATTTTTTGACAATATCAGATTCGGCAAAGAACGGGATAAATATCCTAACGGCAGCGGCGTTTTTATGTGGTTGCCTTTAATTTTGCCCGGCTTTCCGAAAGAATCAGTTATCTCTTTGAGGGAAGGGTTCACTGATATTTTTGAAATACCCGACTGGTTAAAACAAAAAATAGGGCTAAAAAATCTTTATATAAAAATGGAGGGCCAATTGCCTTCGGAAAGTTTTAAAGACCGCGGCATGTCGGTGGCTATTTCCGAAGTCGTTCGTTTGCAGAAATTTTACCCCAAATTAAAAATTCGTTCGGTGGCTTGCGCGAGTACCGGCGATACTTCGGCTTCAGCGGCTATTTACAGCGCTTATGTCAAGGATAAATTGAAATGCCTCGTTTTTTTGCCTTATGAGAAGATTTCCTCAGGGCAACTCTTCCAGGCAATGGTTCATGGGGCGATAGTTCTCAGCATCAAACACCCCGCTGGGTTTGACGGTTGCATGGAGCTGATTCAGAAATATTGCGCCAGACATCCGGAAATCGTTTTGGTGAATTCTAAAAATGATTTCAGGATTGTCGGCCAAGAAACCATTGCTTTGGAGATTTGCCAAGATCTGCACTGGAAAGCGCCAAAGTGGATTGCCATTCCCTGCGGAAACGGCGGTAATTTAACCGCTTTGCTGATTTCTCTTTTGCGAATGAAAGAAAGAAAAATGATAAATTTTTTGCCCGGCATTATTGTCGCCCAAACAAAAGGCGCTAATACCTTGGTTCGTTGGGCAAAGAGCGGATTTCAAGATTATAATCCCGGTTCTTTTCAGGATACGACTGCTTCGGCGATGAATATCCAAAACCCGGTGAGTTTTCCCAGAATCAAAAAATTATATAAAAATTTCAGAATTGAGTTTTTTGACGTAACCGAAAGCAATATTCAGGGAACCAGGGCTTTATTTATGGGAGCGGGCGCCAATATTTGTCCTCAAACCGCCGTTGCTTTGGATGCGGTTTTGCAGGCGAGGAACGAAGGGATTGTCAGAGAAAAAGATTCAGTCGTTGTTATCGGTACGGCCAGCGGTATAAAATTTTCAGAATCAGGCATAAAACATCCAAAAATTATCAAAGGCACAATTGAGAATATAGAAAAAGCGGTTAGATTTACGACCAATGATTGAATTTGAGATTCTGAAAGAATCAAAGATTAGCCAGGCGAGATTAGGGCTATTAAAAACCAGCCACGGAATCGTGGAAACGCCGTGTTTGGTGCCGGTGGCCACCCAGGCGGTGGTAAAAACTTTGACCAGTGAAGAGGCCGAACAAACCAAAAGCCAGATTTTGATTGCCAACACTTTTCATCTGCATTTGAAACCAGGGGAGGCAATCGTTAAATCCGCCGGCGGGCTTCATAAGTTTATGAATTGGCCGAAGCCGTTAATGACGGATTCCGGCGGGTTTCAGGTTTTTAGTTTGGGGTTTGGAAGAGATTTCGGCACAGGTAAGATTTTAACCCCGCACCAGAAACTTCGTTTCGGTACGGGGCAAGAAGAAAAATCTAATTATTCAATCAGAAAAGGTCAGCAGCCGAAACTTTTAAAAATTACCGGAGACGGCGTATTTTTCACTTCGCCCCTTAACGGTGAAAAAATATTTTTAGGGCCGAAAGAATCAATTAAAATCCAGGAATCCTTGGGCGCGGATATTATTTTTACTTTTGATGAATGCACCTCGCCGATGGCAGATTACGATTACACGAAAAAATCACTTTTGAAAACTCATTGTTGGGCCAAAATTTGTTTGAAAGGAAAAAAATCCGATCAGGCGTTGTTCGGCATCGTTCAGGGAGGGAAGTTTAAGGACTTGAGAAAAGAAAGCGCCAGATTTATCGGTTCGTTGCCTTTTGACGGGTTCGGAATCGGCGGCGAGTTCGGCGACAACAAAAAAATAATGGTTGAAATGATCAATTGGGTAATAAAGGAACTGCCTGAAGAAAAACCGAGGCATCTTTTGGGCATCGGGCGTTTGGAAGACATAGCTAAAATAATTAAGGCCGGAATTGACACTTTTGACTGCATCGTGCCGACCCGGTATGCCCGCCATGGCGCGGCTTTCACTTCCGAAGGGAAGCTTGATTTCGCCAGAATGAAATTCTTAAAAGACAAAAAGCCGCTGGACAAAAAATGCTCGTGTTTTGTCTGCCAGAATTATCGCCGAAATTATATCAATCATCTTTTCCGGGCCGGCGAAATTACCGCTCTTAAACTTCTGACTTTCCATAATCTTTATTTTTTCAACAACGAAATAGCCAAAATCCGGGAGAAAATCAAAAAGGGAAAATTTTAAATTAAGATATCAAAAATTGATTGATTCCGGAATTTATTTGGCTTATCATCATCTTAGATGTATGGCCAAACCGAAATTCAAAATATTAATTAAAGAAAGCTATCTGCAGACGATTAAAAATAGTATCGGAACCCGGATGTTCCGCAATTTTTTCATTATTGATGACCAAGGAAAAAAGCGGGATGTTTTAATGAACGGCCGTCACTCCTGTGCTTCTTTTGTTTCTTCTATTTTAAAATTATTTTCTTTGATCACTTATCCTCACGCTACGATTGAAAGCACGATAAAAGACATGCTGAAGAACGGGTGGCGTGTCACCAAAAAATTAAAACCGGGTAATGTTTTACTTTGGGAAGAAAAAGAAGGAAATAAACATATGGGGTTTTTTATCGGTAATAAAAAAGCCGTCAGTAACGCCTTTTTTTATTATAAAAGCAGGGTTCCGATAGCTCATCATTTCACTTACGGGAAAACCGGGAATAATCTTCCCAGGCGGAGAATTGAAAAAATTTTTACTCACAAAATACTGGAATGAAATTTGAAGAAAAAGAAATTAAGATTTTAGAAGGAATTCTTAAAAAATTTTTATACAAAAAGCGGCAAGGCCGCAAAAAAATCATCCTGATGGATTATCAGGTTTTTTTGTCTTCGTTGGATCCGGCCGAAAGGAAGTTAATCGGGAAAATCCAGAACATTGATATATCAAAATACGGCAAAAAAACGCCTTTTTACGGCCTAAAACCCGTTTCTGAAAATTTAGTCATGATTAGGGGGCAAAAATATAAAAATAAGACGAAAGTTAATTATCTTCCCGTGGTTTTTTTACCCGGGAGCGTTTACCGGGCATTTAAAAAAATGAATCAATCCCTTAAAAAGGAAACGGGGAAGTTGCTTTTAATAAATTCGGGATATCGTTCGCCCGCTTATCAGATGTTGATTTTCCTTCATATACTCAGGAAGAATGACTGGAAAATAAAAAAAACCGTTAAAGACGTTGTTTTGCCCGGCTACAGTGAACACGGTTATCCTCAAAAACAAGCCATAGATTTTACCACCGCCGGAATTTTGGAAAAAAAGAACAAGGATTTTTCACAAACGAAAGAATATCAATGGCTGGGGGAAAACGCGTTTAAATTCGGTTTTTATTTATCGTTTCCCAAAAAAAATAAAATCGGAGTAAAATTCGAACCTTGGCACTGGCATTACGAAAGATAATTTCCGGCCGGGAAAAAAATAAATTTTGATTGAGTCATATCAAATTAAATTTTTCGGGTGAAAATCCATTGACAATAAATTTTTGTTGCTTCATTATTAATAAATATAAATGAACAATAACTTAAATCATTCCGCGGAATCAAAAAAATTTTTATTCGTGTCTCTGGAAAGTTTGAGTGGCGATTTGGCTTGGCAGTTGAGCAAGGAAGGCCACGCCGTTAAATCTTATATCAAAGCCAAAAGCGACGCCGATGTTTATAACGGCTTCATAGAGAGAGTTGACGCCTGGGAGCCGCACATAGGCTGGGCTGATGTCATTATTTTTGACGATGTTGAGTTCGGGCCGGTAGCCGATAAATTGCGGCGCAAGGGCAAACTGGTTATCGGAGGCAGTGTTTACACGGACCGGCTGGAAATGGACCGTGAGTTTGGCCAATTAGAAATGAGAAAACACGGGATTAATATCCTGCCTCAATGGCAGTTTTCCAATTACGACGAAGCCATTGAATTTATCAGGAATAACCCCGAACGTTACGTATTTAAGCCCAGCGGCAACACTCCTTCCGGCGGCAAGGGCCTTTTGTTTTTGGGCGAAGAAGAAGACGGCAAGGATATTCTGGAATTATTGGAGCGCAACAAAGAAATTTGGAAAAAGAAAGCTCCGGTTTTCCAGCTGCAAAAATACGTTTCGGGAGTGGAGGTGGCGACCGGCGCTTTTTTCAACGGAAAGGATTTTATCATGCCCATTAATATTAATTTTGAACATAAGAAGATTTTTCCCGGCGATATCGGCCCGATGGCCGGCGAGATGGGCACTTTAATGTTCTGGAGCCGACCGAATAATTTATTCAGAATGACTTTGGAAAAAATGAAACCGGCCTTGGCGGAATCCGGCTACGTTGGCTACATTGACATAAATTGCATTGCCAATACCAGGGGAGTTTATCCTTTGGAATTTACCTGCCGGTTCGGTTACCCGACTATCCCCATCCAGTTGGAAGGAATAGCCATGCCGACCGGAGAATGGCTATTGAAATTAGCCAAGGGCGAAGATTTTGAATTGAGAACCAAGCGGGGATTCCAGATCGGGGTGAGAATTTTGGCGCCGACTTATTTCGCTAAAAACGACCGTGAATTGATAGAAACGTTCCGGGACGTGCCGATACTTTTTAAAAAATCGGACAATTTAGAGGGCGTGCATATTGAAGACATCAAAAACATGAATGGTGTCTGGCGTATCGCCGGCGAGTCGGGCTGTTTGCTGGTAATTACCGGCTCCGGCAGCACGGTGGTTGAAGCCCGGGAGCAGGTTTATTCGCGCATTAAGAATATTATGATCCAAAACATGGCTTATCGCACCGACATCGGCGTCAAATGGAGCACAGAGAGCGATAAACTGCAGACCTGGGGTTATTTGTATTAAATCGTCCCGACCTTTTTAAATTTTATATGGCGGCGATGACGGCTAAATATGATAAATAAAAGAAAAGATAAGTCCGTAAAGTCGAAATTTGACCGAAAATATTTCAGTTCGGGATCTTATAAAGACTATAAAAAAGAAACTGACAGGTGGGTGCCGTATGTTGCCTGGAAAATCAGTAAAATTGTCGGAAAATTACCGGCCAAAGCGCTGGATGCGGGTTGCGCTCAAGGTTATTTGATAGCCGAACTGCAAAATAAGCATGATTTTTCGGTTTCAGGAATTGATCTTTCTTCGTTCGCGATTAACAACTCCGAACCGTCTGTCAGAAAAAAAATCAGTCGGGGGAATGTTTTGAATTTGCCGTTTGGAAAAAATAAATTTGATGCCGTTATCTGTTTTGACGTGATAAATTATTTGAAGAGCAGTGATGAAGTTCCCGCCGCGATAAAAAATTTGGTAAGTATTTCAAAAAAATATATATTTTTTGGCGCCATTTTTAAGCATTCTTGGGCGGCTAGCCAAAAATATAATCCTGATAAATTCAGGAATAGCGCGCTTTCTAAAAAAGAATATATTGATATTTTCCGAAAAAACGGAGCCAGGCTCGCGCAAATTTTTGACGGAAGGAACGGCGGAACGACTTTGGTTTTTAGAAAAATATTAAAAAGCTAATTCAAGCCAAACTTTAATAAAATGGCTATTTTAAAATCATCTCAAAAACCCATTATCGGAATTATTGGCGGCACCAGTCAATTCGGCCAATGGTTTAAGTCCTTTTTTGAAAGCAACGGTTTAAAAGTTTTAATCGCCAGCCGGAAAACCGATTTAACTCCCATTGAATTAGCTAAAACCGCAGACATTGTTATAGTTGCTGTGCCTTTGAGAGCGACTCTTGGAGTAATAAAAGAAATCAGAAAATATCTTCATCCGGACGCGCTTTTGGCGGATTTCACCTCGCTTAAAGAAAAATCTTTGAAAGAAATGATGAAAGCCGGTTGCGGCGTTTTGGGCATTCATCCGCTTTTCGGGCCTTTATTGCCTTCAATTAAAAATCAGATAATTGTTTTTTGTCTTGGCCGTCGAAATCATTTGGTTGATTACTTGAAAAATATTTTTGAAAAAAACGGCGCCAAAGTGATTTTTGCTACTTCCAAGGAACACGACCAACAAATGGCTATAATCCAGGCCTTAACGCATTTTACCAATATAGTTTTGGCGCGAACCATCCAAAAAGAAAATTTATCGATTCTGGACGCCTATACCACTCCCGTTTTCCGGCTTCAGAGTATTTTAATGGGAAGAATTTTAGGGTCTAATCCGGAACTTTACGCGGAATTAGAAATGGAAAATCCGTTTTTTTTGAAAATTTTAAGGGAATTCTTCTCGGAAAGCCGCCGTCTCGGTTTATTGGTCAAAAACAAGGATTATCGGAAATTCATTAAAATTTTCAGCCAAACAGCCGATTCCATGAAGAATTTTATTCCCATAGCCCAGCTAAAATCAACAGAAATCATTTCTTTGATAGAACATCAGCCGATTGAAATTAAAAAGCAAAAAAGAAAATTGAATCTTAAAGCAAAAAAGAATATAAAACTCGCTTTTTTAGGCCCGGAAGGAACTTATTCTCACAGAGCGGCTTTGGATATTTTTCCGGATAAAGCCGATTTAATCGCTTGTCCGACCATAGCTAAAATTTTTGAAACTATTAATAGCGGTGAATTTGATTTTGGCGTAGTCCCGGCTGAAAATTCTTCCGAAGGAATTATTGAAGAAACTTTGGACAATCTTATTGATTACCCTCTTTCCGTGCTTGGTTCTTATAATTTGGACATCCATCATTGTCTTTTAGGGAGAACCGATGATTTCGGAAAAATTAAGACGATTAAATCTCATTTTCAGCCGATAGCCCAATGTAAAAATTGGTTGAGTAAAAATTTTCCTCAGGCGATTTTAGAAACTACTTCCAGTTCTACCCAGGCAATTCTTTCAACTCATGATTTTGACGTAGCTTTTATCGCCAGCCGGGAAGCGGCCAAAAAATACGGGCTGAAAATTTTAGCTGAAAATATAGAAGATAAAAAATATAATACGACTCAATTTTACGTTTTATCAAAAAGCGCATATCCGGAAATAAGCCGGCAACTGAAAGCTCAAAAAACCCTGATTTTAATTGCGGTTTATGACCGGCCGGGCGTTTTAAGAGATATTTTAAATTCTTTCGCCAGCCGGGAAATAAACTTATCCAAACTTCATTCACGGCCCAGTGCGGCTGGCCGCTGGAATTACTATTTTTTCTTGGAGGTTGAGGCGTTACCGGGAAACAAAAATTTGAAAGAAGCGCTTAAGGAAATAAAAAAACATTGCGCCGTGCTTAGAATTTTAGGCGTTTCTTAAAATTATGCCTGAGGAATTGGAAAATTTGAGAAAAAAAATAGACAAAGTTGACTTTAAAATTTTACAAAATTTAGCCGAAAGGTTCGTATTGGTTTTGAAAATCGCCGAATGTAAGGTCAAAAACAATCTGCCTATTTTTGCCGCAAAAAGAGAGAAAAAAATGATAGAAATAAGAAAAATTTTAGCTAAAAAATATAAATTGGACGAATTAATGGTTGAAAGGTTATTTAAACTGATTTTTGAAACCTCGCGCTCCAAACAGGAAGATGATCATTAAAATTAATTCTAAAAATCCGGATAGAAAAATTATTCAGAAAGTCGCCCAGATTATCAAAAAGGGCGGACTGGTGATTTTGCCGACTGATACCGTTTACGGTCTTTTGGCGGACGCGAGAAACGAAAAGGCGGTCGGGCAAATCTTTAAAATAAAAAAACGGCCCAAAACAAAACCCCTCGCTATTTTCGTTAAAGACCTGAAAATGGCCAAGAAATACGCTTTTATCAATGAAAAACAGGAAAAATTTCTGAAGAAAAATTGGCCGGGGAAAACAACGCTGATTTTGAAATCAAAAATTAATCTACCGAAAGGATTGACGGCTAAAAATAAAACCATCGGCATGAGAATTTCCGATTATAAATTAATCAATTTGCTTTTTAAAAAAATAAATTTTCCTCTTGCCCAGACCTCGGCGAATATCTCGGGAGGCGAGGCGACGACAAAAATCAGGGAAGTTTTGGAACAATTTACCGGCAAGAGAACAATGCCGGATTTGATTATAGATGCCGGCGATTTGCCCAATAATCGGCCTTCAAAAATTATTGATTTAACGCAAGAAAAGCCCTTAATTCTTCGTTTCTGATATACTAACAATATAAAAGCAAATTTGTATGATTCTTATTTACTCCGCATTTTCCAATAAAGAAGAAGCCGAAAAAATAGCTGAGGCCTTAATTCGGGAAAAATTAGCTGCCTGCGTTGATATTTTGGCGAGTGATTCGGTTTACGCCGGGGAAGGCAAGATCGAAAAATCAAAAGAGGTCGTTGCCATCATAAAAACCCGAAAAATTAATTTCAAAAAAGTGGAAAAATTCATTTCAAAAAATCACAGTTATAAAATTCCCTGTATCGCCGGAATCCCCATCAGAAAGGTGAATAAAAAATACTTTCACTGGCTGAAAGAAATTTTAAAATAAAAAAATAAAAGGACTGGTGTTTTAATTCCAGTCCTTTTTTGTTTTGGAGAAAATTTAGAGAAAAATAAATTTTCCTTTTTTACTTAAAACAAAAACTTACCGTCTTTCATAATCATTCCGCCATCCACATAGATGGTGGTATTTTTCATCACACCATCAATGTGCCCTTCGCTGTCCCAATCAGCCCCGGTTTCTTCAGGATAGGGGCTTCCAAAGGCGATATGAACGCCGGGAAATTTTTCGTCCTGGAGAAGATTACCGATTAATTCGGTCAAACCAATGTTGGTGCCTATAGCAAATTCCCCAACCCTATTGCTGTTTTCGTCTGTGTTAAAAAGATATTCCGCAAATTCCTTTTCGAGATTCTTATCATCACAGTGAATGCTTTCTTTTTTTGCTCTGCTGTTTTCTATTTCCACTGTAAGCGGAGTGTTCTCCAGGGTGCCATATTTCTTGTCGAAATAATCCCCGAGACAGCCGTCAATGACGACTTTCCCATTTACGGTAATGGGGCTAGTAAAAACTTCGCCATCAGGCAAGTTGCTCCAATCTTCTGACGTGATATTGCCATCGCAGATTTTCCAGTGAAGATTAGGACTGAACTCGGCCGTAATGTCGGTTCCTCTCTCGGTTGTCACTCTAATTTGAGAAGCGTTTTTGACTTTTTCGTAGACAAGACGACTGACGCGTTTAATCTCTTCGTAGTCGCTGCACATTCCGCTCCTCATAAGCTCAGCTGTAATTCCGGGCATATGACCGTGCCGTAATTTTTTATTAGCGCTAACGACTTTTAGCATCGGCTTGCGAAAAGTTTGCAGTTCGCCTTTGTCGCATTGCGCAACATAAAAACTGGCATCGGCTTTGGCAAGAACTTTTCCAATTTTTTCTGGAAAATTTAGCGGTCGTTCACCAAAGTCCTCCATTATGAAGAAATGGACATCGTTCGTAATGCTTTCTACAGCCCGTTTTATGGCGTTGCCAATCTCAAGAGTTTTTTCGTCGGTTATTATAACAACTTTTTCTCCTTTTTTGACTTTGATACAGTTTTCAACTGCCTGCTTGGCGCCTTTCTTGATACTTCCCATTTCCGCACCTCCTTTGTGATACCTTTTTAGTTTTTAAAGTTCTATAAAATTATAATAAAAAATATTAAATTTGTCAAACAGAAGCGATAATCCGAAGAGTGTTATAATGAAATTATGCCCAGTAACTCAACTCCGATGGTTCGCCTTAGGCGAACAAAAGTACTGGGT
>JAVHOD010000030.1:0-17324 GCA_036169835.1 Minisyncoccota bacterium
AATGCCTTCAAAATTGCGGAAAAATACCATGCCGAGGCGCTTTGCGCCGAGGCTAATTCTTACGATTTCACAAAAAGTGAAAATTGGCGGTGAGGGTGGGATTCGAACCCACGATACGGATTTAAACCCGTATAACAGGTTAGCAACCTATCGCCTTCAGCCTCTCGGCCACCTCACCTTAATAACCTTTCTTTATGCTTAGAATTATTAGAACCAATTATCTGAAAATATCTTTTTACTTCATTTTGATTATCAATCCAAACATTTTTGCCATTATGACTTAATCTAGTATTAAAATCAAACATTTTTAACATCTCAATAACTGATTTAATAAGAGGTTTCGAGGCGCTACAAAAATTTAGTTTTTTATAACAATATTGCTTGTTATTAACTTTATATTTATGTATCACTAAGCAACCATCAGTATCTATCAATCCCCTTAAACAGGATTTGCTGTATTTTGTGTTTTTGATAACCCAACCGGGGATATCTAATCCTTGTTTGATTTTATTGCCAATTTTAAGACCAATACTATTGCAGAACGCTACAAGTTTAACCCTGGAAACAACAATATTCAAAGCTTTCGCCCCCTTTTTATTAAAAATACTTGGTTTGATTTCAAAAAGTTTTTCAACTAATTTTTTAACAAAAAAACTATATTGAATATCATCTTCGTTATTTAGTGTTATGGTAATTTGGTTTTTAGAAACGCCTCCGTCGCCAATCATTATTCCTACAAATTCAGCCAGCAGTTCGTTTTTAGGGGGAATTGATATCAATTTTGGTTCCATTATTTTTTGCCTTATATTTTTCCCTTTAGTATCCCACCACCGAATCCATGCCTGTTTTCTTTTAGCGGGATCGCCGCCTATAAATCCATATTTTTTATAAACCGCCGAGCCGCCTTTTCGGGCGCCTATTTTTACATACCAAAAAGGTTTTTCAATTTTAATTTTCTGAGGTAGCGTTATTTTAGATTTTTTGCTTAATTCTATTGCTTTTATCAGAGGAAGCAGATATTTTTCTCTTTTCCAATCAGTTAAAGTTCGAGTGCTAATTTTTAATAACTTTGCCAGTGTTTTATCAGTTAATCCCAGTTTTTTTCCGCATTTTTTAATAAAAAGTCGCTGTTCGGATTTTTTAAATCTTATGCGTTTATCTTTAAACGATTCAGCCATGTTTCTATATTAACTCAAAAATTGAAGGTCTGCAACTTGTTATTTATCTGTTTTTCTGGTATTTTCATTTAATGACGGAGCGGGAAAATAAAACTGAAAAAATAGAAAAACGCCCCCCCATTGTCGTGGTGATGGGCCACGTTGACCACGGCAAAACTAGCTTGCTGGATTATATCCGCAAAACCAATGTCACGGCCAGGGAAGCCGGCGGCATCACCCAGACAATTGGCGCTTATGAGATTGAGCATATCAGCATAAATCAGCAAGATAATCAGCATAAATCAGCGCCTAAAAAAATAACCTTTATTGATACTCCGGGCCACGAGGCCTTTTCCAAAATGCGCACCCGGGGGGCACAAGCCGCGGATTTGGCAATTCTTGTGGTGGCTGGCGATGAAGGTGTGAAACCCCAAACCAAAGAGGCCTTGAGCCAGATTCTAGCCGCCAAACTTCCTTTCATAGTAGCCATCAATAAAATTGATAAGCCCGATATTAATTTGGATAGGGTTAAAAACGAATTGCTGACTGCCGGTATTCTGCTTGAAGGTTATGGCGGTGATGTTTCCTGGCAGGCGATTTCCGCCAAAACCGGCCAGGGCGTTCAGGAATTGCTTGATCTAATTTTGTTGGCCGCGGAAATGGAAAATTTGAAATACGACCCCAAAGTTCAGGCCAAAGGAATAATAGTGGAGGCCTTGCGCGACAATCGCCGGGGGATAGTGGTCAGCGTTATTGTTGAAAACGGAATTTTGAAGTTGGGCGAAAATATCACCACGCCCACCGCCAACGGAAAAATAAAATCTTTGAAAAATTTTTTGGGCGAGGATGTTGATTTTTTGGAGCCCAGCGCTCCGGCTCTGATTTTGGGTTTTGATTCTTTACCGCAAATCGGAGAGGAATTTTTAACCGGAGAAATAGCTTTCAATTTAATGGAAATGCCTTTGCCGGTGGCAAAGAAAGCGCTGTTGGCCCAAGGAGAAAATTCGGATAAAATTCAAGTCGTTTTGAAAGCGGATAACTCCGGCAGTTTGGAGGTGCTAAGCGATATCATCAAAGCCATTCCTTCAACCAAGCCCATTGTAATTTTAGACCAAAGCGTGGGCAGGATTAATGAAGGCGATTTCAGATTGGCTGTTGGCAATCAAGCTTTGATTATCGGTTTTAAGACAAAATTAGATCCAACCGCCGATAGTTTGCAAAAACTTTCTCCAATAACAATCATCAGTTCGGATATTATTTATGAATTGGTGAAAAAATTTGAAGATTATTTGAAATCTTTTGAGGCGCCAAATACCGTCGGCGAATTGGAGGTGTTGGCTGTTTTTGGCAAGCCGGAGAAAAAAGAGCAGATAGTGGGCGGCAAAATTATCAAGGGTTTGATAAAAAATCAGCAGAAATTTGAGGTCTGGCGGAACGAAGAAAATTTTGCCAAAGGCCGGATTTTAAATCTTCAGGAAAAGAAAAAAGATGTGGCTGAAGCGGGAACGGGCAAGGAAGTTGGTCTTATGGTGGAGGCCGGTGATATAATAAAAGTCGGCGACAAGCTGAAATTTTACGCCCAGTAATTTTTATGAGGACTTATCGCGATTTGCGGGTGGCTAATTTAATTCAGGAGGAATTGGGTAAAATAATTTTTCGGGAAATAGAATTTCCGGTTTCAACCCTGGTGACCATCACTAATGTGGAGGTCTTGAGAGATTTAAGCCAGGCAAAAATCAAACTGGGAGTTATTCCGACAAGTGAAGCCCCGAAAGTTCTGGAAATTTTAAGCAGTTATCGCCCGCTCCTTCAAAGATTATTGCTTAGAAAAATCAACATCAAACCGATGCCGAGGATTGAATTTGAGTTGGATGACAGCAATTTCAAATCAGACATTAAAATTTAAGTTATATGGCGCAGTGGCGAAGCAGCTAACGCGGCGGTCTGCAAAACCGTTATTCATGGGTGCAAGTCCCATCTGCGCCTCAAAAATGTTATAATAAGAAAGTGAGTCAACAATTATTTGTCTATCACAGTCGTAAGTATAAACTAAACGAGCTCTTTTTTGATAAATGGTCTTCTAAAATGGCTTATGTGCTTGGTTTTTGGTTCGCAGACGGATATATGCGCGTAGATAAATCATATAGGATTGTATTTACATCAGCTGATAAAGACATTTTATTGCAGATTAAAAGAGTATTATTGTCCTCGCACCCACTTAAAAAAAGAAAAGAGATAAAAGGTGGCTCATATACTTGGACTTTAAATTTATGTTCTAAACATCTCTATAAACAGCTACTTAATCTGGGTGGTTCAAGACGAAAGAGTAAGACTATTAAATTTCCTGCCATTCCATCTAGTTATCTCTCAGATTTCATTAGAGGATATTTTGATGGCGATGGTAGTGCATTCTTTGTTAAATACGTTCGGACAAAAGATAAACGAATTACCAGAGAATTAAGAACAAACTTTACATCTGGAAGCCGAAATTTTTTAGAGAAACTTATGAAAATCTTGCAGAAAAAAATTAATCTTCCAATTAAAAAATTAGGAGTGTTTAATAATGGAAGCTCTTTTAAATTAGGGTATGGTATGAAGGACTCAGATAGTTTGCTTCATTATCTATATTACAATGGTTTTCCAATCGGGCTTAAACGCAAAGCTGCTTTTGTTTTTAAAATTCCAGTTTATCAAATACATGATTTGTATAAGTATAGATAAGAAAATATCTAAGCAATGAATTTTTTATAATCACAAAAAACATTTGAAGTATTTTTCAAAACACCGTAATCTAAGTAAGTAAGATGCCCGGGTGCTGTAATTGGTAGCCAGCCTGGACTTAAAATCCAGTGTTCGCAAGGACGTGAGGGTTCGAGTCCCTCCCCGGGCACCAAAATTAGGAATTAGGATTTAGTGATTAGCGATTAATATAGATTGATGGCGGATAACCTAATAATAAAAATTGCCAAATCTGAAGACGAAATAACTAATGCAAAGGATATTAGACGGCAAGTTTTCCAACTAGAGCAGAGGATTGATCCTAAGTTAGATTTTGACGGTAAAGATGATAACGCCGAACACGTCATTGTCTATTTAAATAACAAACCAATTGGAGCAGCAAGGATTAGATATATAGAAAACGATATAGCTAAAGTTGAAAGGGTAGCAATTTTAGCTGAGTTTAGGGGCAGGAAGATAGGAGTAAAAATTATGGAATTTATATCTTATTTTTTGATTAAAAAAGGATTAAAAGAAATTATCTTAGATTCTCAAATACAGGCGAAAGGATTTTATGAAAAATTAGGTTATCAAGAGAGAGGGGAACCATTTAAAGAAGCAGGTATACAACACATTGTGATGGTTAAAAAATTAAATTAAGTTTATGATATAATAGATAGTGGAAAGCTTAGTTGAGTTTTCTAAATAATCAATAAAATTATGAAAAATAAATTATATTTATTAGCGATTAGTTTGGGAGTGATGGTAATGGTTTTGGGATTTACTGCCATCACTGCTAAATCTTCAGCAACGGCAGAGCTGATGTCAAGAAAAATTGTGGTTTTTAAATCCGGAGTTGATGAACAAACTAAAGAGGCATTAATTAATAAGTTTGGCGGCGAAAAAATTAAAGACCTTCGTTTGATTAACGGTAAAGCGGTGCGTTTGACAGCAAAAGCTGAAAAAGATTTAGTTCGTCAGTCAGATGTTTTAAGAATTGATGACGATGTGATTGTTGAAGCCCTGGCAAAAGGCGGTATTTCAGCTAAACCCGTTCCTGTCCCACCAGCCGAAATTTTGCCTTGGGGAGTTGACCGAATTGACGCGGAAAAGGTTTGGGCAGTCACTACCGGCGACCCCATTAAAGTAGCTATTATTGATACCGGTATTGATACCAGCCATCCTGACCTTAAAAATAATCTCAAAGGCGGAGTAAGCGCTGTCGCTTATACCAGAAACTACAACGACGACAATGGCCACGGCACTCATGTGGCGGGAATCGTCGCCGCTATTGATAATGAAATTGGAGTAATTGGCGTCGGTCCGAAAATTGACCTTTACGCTGTCAAGGTTTTAAATAGAAATGGTTCAGGTTACTTATCTGATGTCATTGAGGGCCTTGATTGGGCAATTCAGAATAAAATGCAGGTGGTGAATATGAGTTTAGGAACTGCTTCTAATGTTTTGTCATTTCAGGAGGCCATTAAAAGAGTGAACGCCGCGGGCATTGTTCAGGTAGCCGCGGCCGGCAATAATTACGGCGGAGCCGTGAGTTATCCGGCGGCTTATCCCGAAGTAATCGCGGTTTCAGCCACAGACAGCGCTGATGTGATTGCTAATTTTTCTTCAGTTGGCCCTCAGGTGGATTTAGCCGCGCCAGGCGTTTCAATTTACTCCACTTACAAAGGTTCAATTTATGCGACTTTAAGCGGCACTTCAATGGCGGCTCCTCATATCACCGGCGTGGCGGCTTTGGTTTTATCAGTTCCAGCAAAATGTCAATATTTATTAGACGCTATTCCTGGATGTAGCCCAGCCGAAGTTCAAAAAAGATTAGAAGATACGGCTGAGCAGGTAAAACCAGATACTATTTCGGGTAAAGACAATCTTTACGGCGCTGGCTTGGTTGATGCCGAAAAAGCAGTTATTCAATAGATCTAGTTTGTAATTTTAAGAATCGCAACTGCTAAGAAAATACCAACCTTTTAAGTTGGTATTTTCTTTTGAATTCCATAAGTAAAATTTACAAAGTCGGAAATTTTCGATAAAATATATTTGAGTTTAGTTGTATAATTCCACCAGATTTTATGAAACAAAACCAATTTTTAGAAACCTACTCAAAATTCCTTCAGAAGTTTTTGAAACCGCAAAAGCCGCCCCGCTTAGCGGGGCAATGGTCGCGCTTAGCGCGACCGCTCAAGGTGGTTTTTGATTGTTCCGATGGCGTAGCGGGTTTGGTTTTAAAAAGAATAAAGAGCCCCCTATATTCTATATTCTATATTCTAAATTCTGAACCCGACGGCAATTTTCCGGCTCATGGGCCGAATCCTTCAAAACCCGGAGCTACAAAACAACTTCAAACCGCCGTTAAAAAAAATAAAGCCGACTTGGGAATAATTTTTGACGCCGATGCAGACCGGATGCTTTGCGTTGACGACAAAGGTCGTTTTGTTGACCCCGAAGCCAGCGCCCGGCTTTTAATTTGGCATTTGAAACCCAAGAAAATAATTATTGATGCCAGCACCGGCTGGCTGGTCAAAAAAAATCCAGCTTCCAGCGCCCAACTTATAACTTCTAAGGTCGGCCAATATTTTATCAAGCAGAAAATGCGGGCCGAGAACGCCGATTTCGGCGCCGAGCGTTCCGGCCATTATTACTTCAGGGAATTTTTCGGTTTGGATTCCGGAATTTTGGCGGCGATTGAAGCCATTAACGCCGTTTCCGAATTGCCCTACAAATTTTCCGATTTCGTTGATTTTTTGCCGCAATATTATCGTTCCGAAATTAATATCCGCATCAATCAGCGGAATCAGCATAAATCAGCGTTATTTTTAAAAAAAATAGAACAAACTTATAAAAACCAAGCCCTTAAAATTTCCCACCTTGACGGCTTGACCATGGAATTCGCCGACTGGTGGTTTAACCTTCGTTTTTCCCAGACCGAACCGCTATTGAGATTAAATGTTGAAGTTATCAGTAAATTCAAACTCCAAGAGCAGGTTTTCAAGCTGAAGGAACTTTTATAACAATAATTGTGCGGTCGTCCAAGAAATGTTATATAATATTTTACTCATTGACAGCGGCGGTTTTTCGCTCTTATAATACAAAAAATGTTTAATACTCCTTACGGTTTAAAACTAACCACGGCTCAGGCGGCCGAAGAGATGATTCGTTTTATGAAGGCCGATGACCAGCATCGCTATAAGATTGTTATCGGCACTGATTCCGAAGGCTTCGAACCTTCGTCGTTTTTGGTTGATTTTGTCACCGCCATTGTTATCCAGCGGGTTGGCAACGGCGGCCGTTATTTTTGGCGCCGAGCCGAACTGGGAAAATTTCATACCCTTCGCGACCGGATTATCCAGGAAGTGATGCTTTCGTTGGAAGCGGCCAAAGAAATTTTATCCGTCCTTAAAACTTTTGAGGTGCCGGATTTTGACTTTGAAATTCACGCTGACATCGGCGAAAATGGTGAGACCAAAACTATGATTCAGGAAGTGGTGGGGATGATTCGGGCTAATAATTTTGAAGCCCGCACCAAGCCCGAAAGTTATGCCGCTTCCAATGTGGCTGACAGGCACGTCTAGAAAAACTTTTAATTTTTATTTAATTATTGATTATGGATCAAATTGTTTTTGATATTGAGACAAAAAATTCTTTCGCTGACGTTGGCGGCCAGGAAAATCTTAAAAAACTGGACGTTTCCGTGGTCGGCTTTTACTCATATAAAGATGACGCTTATTCCTGTTTTGACGAAACCGAATTGGAAAAAGTGAAAGAAGTTTTCAAGCGGAGCGATTTGCTTATCGGTTTTGCCGTTGAACGTTTTGATTTGCCGGTTTTGGAAAAATATTTTTTGCCGGAAGGCGGCTTTAATTTTTATAAGATTCCCTGTTTTGATATTTTGGAAAAAATAGAGAGGTCACTTGGCCACCGGGTCAAACTTGACGATTTGGCCAAGGCCAACCTGGGGGTAGGCAAGACCGCCGTTGGTTTGGAGGCGATTGAATTTTACCGGAACGGAGAAATAGAAAAATTGAAAAATTATTGTTTAAACGACGTTAAAATAACCAAGGAACTTTACGAAATGCTGAAAAGCCAGGGGCATCTTTGGATTCCTCAAAGATTTCCGGGGAAAATGGTAAAATGGGAATATCAGGTATGAATTTTTAATTTCTAATTTTCAAACCCGTTTAAAAATTGATTCATTGAAAATTGTTTAAAACATGAACATCAATATAAGCAAAAAAAGTTTAATTTTAGCTTTGGCGATATCCATTATTATTCTCGGCCTGGTGGCCGCTTTCGCGCCCAATTCGCCGCTAAAATTGGAATTCCCTTCCATTTCATTTAATCTTTCTTCAAAAAATATCGCTTCTTCAACTCCTTCCGTTTCTTCAGCCCCAGAAGTTCCTCTTTACAAGCCAGTTATTGATTACGAACAAGCAGTAACCGGCGCCGTGGAAAAGGCCTCGCCGGCGGTGGTTTCCATAATTATTTCTAAAGATTTGCCGGTGATTGAACAGTGTCCTTATAATCCTCTTTCAGATTTGCCTCCCGAATTCCAGCAATATTTCGGCGACCAATACCAATTTTCCCAGCCCTGTCAAAGCCAAAACGGGAAAACCCAGCGCCAGGAAATCGGCGGCGGCAGCGGTTTTATAATTTCTGAAGACGGGCTGGTTGCCACCAATAAACACGTTGTCTTTGACACCGCGGCTTCCTATACGGTTTTAACCAATGACGGGAAAAAATATGACGCGGAAATTTTGGCCCGTCATCCGTCTTTGGATATCGCCATTCTTAAAATCAAAGCGCCCGCCGACGGCCTGCCGGTTTTAATTTTGGGTGATTCCGACAGCATTAAACTTGGCCAGACCGCCATTGTTATCGGCAACGCCTTGGGAGAATTAAGAAATACGGTTTCAGTCGGCGTGATTTCCGGCTTATCTCGGACGGTGACTGCCGGCGGGGAAGGCGTGACGGAAACCATTGAAGGCGTTATTCAGACCGACGCCGCCATTAACCCGGGCAATTCCGGCGGCCCGCTTTTGAATTTAAAAGGCGAAGTCATCGGCATCAACACCGCCATGGTTAGCGGCGCCCAAAACATCGGGTTCGCTTTGCCTATCAACCAGGTGAAAAAAGCCATTGAGTCGGTCAAGGCGACCGGGAAAATCAGCGTTCCTTATTTAGGCGTTCGTTATTTAACGATTACTTCGGATTTGGTTCAGAAAGAAAAATTGTCGGTTGAAAATGGAGTGTTGTTAAGAGGCGGCAGCGATGGCCCGGCGATAGCCCCGAATTCTCCGGCGAATAAAGCCGGCCTTCAGGCCGAAGACATCATTACGGAATTAAACGGCGATAAAATTAATCAAGATTATTCTTTGTCTTACTTGATTCAGAAATACAATGTCGGCGAAAAAGTTAGTTTAAAAATTTTAAGAAACGGCAAAGAAATAACGCTTCAGGCGACGCTTGAAGAAAGGCCGAAATAAAGGGCTTTCTCTAAATTTTGGAGCCGAAGGCGAACAAAATTTATTTAGAAAACTTTTACCCAGCACTCAGCACAACATTTCAAACTTTATGAGAACATTCAATCAAAATTACATTAATAAACAAGCAGCAGTATGTCATACTGAGTGCTGGGTGCTCGATTCTGTAGATAAATTTTCATCGTCTGCAGACTCGAAAATTTATACATAATCGGCATGAATAATTTCAATCGTTTCACTATAAAAGCCCAGGAGGCGTTACAAAACGCCCAGGATTTAGCCGGCCGTTTTAATCACGGGGAACTTAAAGCCCTTCATCTTTTGTCCAGCTTGATAAGTGAAGAGCAGAGCTTAGTGAGACCGATGATGGTTCGGGCTAATGTCAATCTGGCGGCTTTAGAAAAAAGTTTGGAAGAAAAATTAGCCCGTCTGCCAAAAATTTTCAGCGGTTCCAATGTCGGCCAGCTTTATCTTTCTCAGGAATCAATGCGGATTTTAGACCGGGCCGGCGAAATTGCCCGTCAGCAAAAAGACGAATTTATTTCCTGCGAACATTTGCTTCTGGCGATTTTAGACGTTCCCTCGGCAGCTCAATCATTATTGAGCGAATTTGGCGTTCACCGGGAAATGCTTTTGAGAGTTTTGGACCAACTGCGCGGTTCAGTCAGAATTACCGATGAAACGCCGGAAACCAAATTTCAGGTTTTGGAAAAATACGCCGTTAATTTAACCGAGCAAGCCCGGCAGGGGAAACTGGATCCGGTTATCGGCCGCGAAGAAGAATTAAGGCGGTTGATTCAGGTTCTTTCCCGCCGCAAAAAAAACAATCCGGTGCTCATTGGCGAGCCCGGCGTGGGGAAAACCGCCGTCATTGAAGGTTTGGCCCAGAGGATTGTTAAAGGCGAAGTCCCCGAAGGCTTGAAAAACAAGGAAATTATTATGTTGGACTTAGGGTCTTTAATCGCCGGCACCAAGTTTCGCGGCGAATTTGAAGACCGGCTTAAAGCGTTTATTACTGAAATCAAAAACGCCAGCGGCCGCTATATTCTTTTCATAGATGAGATTCATATGATTGTCGGCGCCGGCGCCGCCGAAGGCGCGGTGGATGCTTCCAATCTTTTAAAACCCTCATTGGCCCGGGGCGAACTTCACGCCGTCGGAGCGACCACTATCAAAGAGTATCAAAAATACATTGAGCGGGACGCGGCCTTGGAACGCCGTTTTCAGCCGGTGATGGTTGAAGAGCCGAGTTTGGAAGACAGCATCGCCATTCTTCGAGGAATAAAGGAAAAATACGAAATTCACCACGGAATTAAAATCAGCGATGAAGCCATTACTTCCGCCGTTAATCTTTCGGCCCGTTATATTACTGACAGATTTTTACCGGACAAAGCCATTGATTTGATTGACGAAGCGGCGGCGGCCCGTCATTTGGAAAGCGACAGCTTGCCGGCGGAAATCGACCGCTTACGACGCGACATCACCCGTTTGGAGATTGAACAGAAGTCCGCTAAGCCGGCGCGCCAGAAAATTATTGTCAAAGAATTGAAAAAACTTAAAGCGGGAAATGACGACCTTTCCGGCCGCTGGCACGCGGAAAAAATAAACCTGGAAAATTTTCATAATCTCCGGCGCAAAATTGACGAGCTGGAAAATTCGGCGGCGTTAGCCGAGAGGGAAGGCAACTTGGAAAGAGTGGCCCAAATCCGTTACGGAGAGTTGCCGGCGGCTAAACAGGAATATCAAATCTTTGAGAAAAAATATTTTTCCAAAAAACATCAGGAAAAATTCATTAAAGAATACATTGACGCCGAAGACGTGGCGGCGGTGGTTTCACGCTGGACCGGCATCCCCATTAACCGGATGCTAGAATCGGAAATGACCAAGCTTTCTCGGATTGAAGAAGTGCTTTCCGAAAGAGTGGTCGGCCAACCCGAAGCCATTGAAGCCGTGAGCCGGGCTTTGCGCCGGGCTCGAGCCGGCCTGTCTGATGAATTCAAGCCCCTGGGTTCTTTTATGTTTCTCGGGCCGACCGGTGTCGGGAAAACAGAATTGGCTAAAATTTTGTCTGAATTTATGTTTAACGAGGAGAAGGCCTTGGTTCGGATTGATATGTCCGAATATATGGAACGGCACTCGGTTAGCCGGCTGATTGGTTCGCCGCCGGGTTATGTCGGTTACGAAGAAGGCGGCCAATTGACTGAAACCGTCCGCCACCGGCCTTACAGCTTGATTCTTTTTGACGAAATTGAAAAAGCCAATCCTGAGGTCTTTAATATTTTGCTTCAGATTTTGGATAACGGCCGCTTAACCGACGGCAAAGGCAAAATCGTCAACTTCAAGAATTGTATTATCATTTTGACTTCTAATGCGGGCAGTGAATTTTTCCGCCAGATGTCCTATTTAGGATTTAATTCGGGTGGAGAAAACGAAACTAATTTAGAATCCCAGGAAGCGAATTTCCGGGATAAAGTCCGCGAATCATTGCGGCAAACTTTCAAACCAGAATTTCTCAACCGGCTGGATGAGGTTATTATTTTCAATTCGCTTCGCCAGAAAGATATTGCTAAAATTGTTGATATTCAGCTGGAACAAGTCAAAGAAAAATTAGCCGAACGCCGGATTAAACTGACCGTTGACCCTTCTCTTAAAAAATATCTGATTGAAAACGGCTTTGATCCGGAATACGGCGCCCGGCCGATTAAGCGCTTGATTCAAAAAATTATTCTTGATAATTTAGCAGATAAAATTATTAAAGGCGATGTTAAAAATGGTCAAAAAATTAAACTCTCTTTTCGCCAGCAAGCTGTGGAGGTCAGTACTTCTTAAGAGTTCCCTTATCGGACTCGGCTTGTTTGGAATTTATTTTTTTAATTTTTCCTTCTCGGCTTTTTTGATTTTTTCGCTTTTATTGGTCGGAATTTATTTCTCCCAGCTGCCGGAACGGGGCCAGCTTAGAATCTCTTTTTTTGTTTTGGCCCTGACGGCGCTATCGGCCTTGAATTTTTTTGCCGATAGTCTTTATTTGGTGATTTTCGGCTGTCTGATTTTCGGTTTTTTGTTTTATTTGCTTCTGGGGCTTACGGATTTTATTTTTGAAAATCGCCGGACAGTCTGTCTTTTTTTTAATACCTGCCTTTTTCTGGCCGTTTTTTCGCTTTTTTTCGGCGCCGACAAATCAAAACATTTCTTGCTTATTAACGCCTTGCTCTTTCTGGCGATTTTCCTTCTTTTCAGGGAATGCTTCAATTTTCTGCGCTCCGTCAGCCAGAATTCGTCATTTATCATTCATAATTCAGTATTTATCGCGTTGGTTTTCGCTTTTTTGGGATTGGAATTATTTTGGGCTATCAATCTTTTGCCCATCGGTTTTATTAATTCAGCCATTCTTCTGACGCTCTTCGTTTTTTTAATGCGCGATTTTGTTCTGGTTTATTTTTCCGGACGCCTCAACCGGCGATTTTTCGTCAACCACCTTCTGGTTTTTATCATTTTAGTTATTTTTATTTTTACTAATTCAAAGTGGAGCATCTGAATAATCTAAAATCTCAAATCTAAAATCTCAAATGTACAAATAAAATATTAAATCTTTTTAGATTTTACTTTTGAGATGTATTTTTGAGATTTGAGATTTTATTTTTTAGATTGTATAATTATTTAAGATGTCTAAGAATTTTTTTCAGCCAAAAAAACACACGCAGTCAGTCTCCGATATTATTCCGACTCATAAAACCCAGCCTTCGGCTGACCAGCCGCAGGCTGAAAAAAATGAAGCGAAACCGAAAGAGAGGGAAGTAAATAATAAAATTGAAGTTGAGCAGGAGATTATTACGGTAGCCAGGGATTCCTATCAGTATCAGGAAATTCCGGACCAAGAACCGCCAAAAGGCAGGATTCCCCGATGGCCCTTTGTTTTATTTTTGTTAACCGCCGTTTCGGCAGGCTTGTTTTATCTTGGTTGGAAAGTTTTGCCGCGATTGGAAATCAAGATTTCTCTTAGAAAATATCCGGCGGCTTTTAATGAAGCCATTGATGCCAGTAAAAGTTTTAATTCCAGCCAAACCACCGCAAGTTCAACTCCGATTAAACTGCCGGCCGAATTATTTTCCGCCAGCAGCACTTTGCCTATGTTTTTCCCGGCCTCCGGCAAAGAGCAAGTCTCAGACAAAGCCCAAGGCAAAATCACCATTTATAACAGTTATAGTTCCGACCCCCAAAATTTAGTGATCAACACCCGTTTTCTGACGCCGGATAATAAAATTTTTCATTTGAGCAAAGCCGTTACCGTTCCGGGCGCCAAAATTCAGGAGGGGAAAATCATTCCTTCTTCCATTGAAGCCAATGTTGTCGCGGACCAAGCCGGAAAAGACTACAATATTGGGCCGGTGGCTAAATTCACCATTCCCGGGTTTAAAGGTTCTCCGAAATATGAGGGTTTCTACGCCAGCTCGGGCCAGCCGATGACCGGCGGCTATATCGGCGAGATTGCGGTTCCGACAGACAAAGACATCAGCGACGCGAAAGCTAAAATAAGACAGACCCTGGAGGATAGTTTGAAAATAAATATTTTTTCTCAAATTCCCAAAGATTTCAAAATCATTGATGGTTCTTCAAGGTTTGAAGTTTTAAAGGAAACCATAGGAAAAACGGCGGACAAAAATAATAACAATAATTTCAGTATTGTTCTCCAGGCCCAGATGAAGGTGATTGTTTTCAGGGAAAAAGATTTGAAAGACATATTAACCGTAAAATCTTTATCCCAATTGGCCGCCGGAGATTACGAAGTGGCGGACTCCAATATTGAATACGGGGTTCCGCGTTCGGATTTCAATAAAGGAGAAATGTCTTTTCCGGTCAAAGGTCAGATAATCTTTCAGAGAAAAATTAACGTTAATGATCTTCGTCAGCAGGTTTCGGGCAAGAACGACCTCGCCCTTAAAACTTTGTTCCTCAATTTGCCCGAACTTGTCGAGAAAGCCGAGTTTTCTTTCTGGCCGAGATACGTCAAAACAGCGCCCAATAAAATTGATAATATAAAAATTATCCTTCAATAACTTCAATTCTGGCCAAGAACGATTTTCAGGAATTGGCCGTCTTTAAGAAAATAAAGATTATTTTCTTTATCAAAAGCGAAGCCCTCGATATTTTCTCCCAAAACCCACCAGTTGGTTGGCGGCCGGTTGTCAATTTCGGCGGCTATTATTCTGTCGGGATAATTAATAATCAAGTGGCCAAGAATTTTAGGCAGCCAATCAAAATCAAGCGGCTGGCTGTTTGATGAAAGATTAAGTTTTATTTTTTCGCCTGCGGCTATTTTGAAATCCTGGCGGTACTCTTCCAAGAAGACGACTTCTATTTCTCCATTTTGAGTGAGTGCGGCTATTTTTTTACTGTCAGGCGAAAATTTAAACTCCTTAATTCCTTCATCTTTGTTAGCATCAATAATCTGTTTTAATTCTTTTTGCGTCCGGTTGTAAATAAATAAGTTTCCTTTGTTGTCCAGAAGGGCTATCCGGATGTTTGATTTTGAGAAAGCGATTTTTTTCGTTTCATTCAGGAGTTTGAAGGGAATTTTTTCGGTGATTTGGCGGGAATCCAGATTATAAATTTGGAGATTATCTTGCCAGTCAAAAAAGGCGATTTCGGAATCGCTGACAGTTAGAGCTTTTACGGGATTAAGAGTTAAAATTTCTAAAGAAAAGCTTTGGCGGTCTAAAATATAGACGGCTTTTTGAGTGGTAATGATGGATTTTGAGGTATCAAAAGGGTAGGGAATAATCTGAGTAACCGGAACGTCGCCCGGCATTTTCAGCTGTTTCTGTTTCAAGGAAAGGAATATTTTTTTGATTTCTTCTTTTTTATTGTCAGTAAGCCAGAATTTTTCCGCTTCTTGCCGGCTGACTGATTCGGCGGGAATTTCTTTCGGGAAAATAAAAATTTTGCTGGCGCCGGAGATAAGACCGGCTTCAACCGTTAAATTTTTTTTCCAGGGACTGAAATTTTCTTTTAAAACTTCAATTTGGTAATTGCCCGGCAAAAGGCCTTTAATCAATTCACTGCCGCTGTTGCCGAACATATCGCGTTTCGGGCTGTAGGATTTGCCGTTGATTTTTATCAAGGCATCGGCCGGCCAGACCTTTAAAAAAACGGCGCCGGTTTTTTTAAAGGTAAAAAAACCGTTAGCCGTCGGATTTAATGACCAGCCGAAAGAATAAAAAAGAAAGCCGCCAGCCGCCAGAAAAAAACCCAGAATCAGGCAGTAAAGAATCAATTTCCTTGTTTTTTTAGTCATGCCGATTATGTATAAATTTTCGAGTCTGTAGACGATGAAAATTTATCTACAGAATCGAGCACCCAGCACATATTTTACGAAACAATCATTTCAATTTTTCGTCTCGCGAGACGAAAAATTATTTTCAATAAATCACTTCTGTGATATAAAACTGAATTAAAATCTTATTTTGTAAAATATGTGCTGGGTAAAGGTTTTGTGTCCAAAATTACTGCGACTTCGTCTTGTAATTTTGGACAAAGCCCTTTATATTATACTATAAAAATGGAACACTTCATTATTAAGGGTGGCCGTTCTTTGGCCGGAGAAATAGAAGTCAGCGGTTCTAAAAACGCTTTTTTGCCGATTTTAGCCGCCACTCTTTTAACAACCGAACCCTGTCAGATAGAAAACATCCCTTTAATCCAAGACGGGGAAAATGCTTTGATTATTCTTCAGGGCTTGGGAGCGAAAATAAATCGCCAAGGCAAAAAAGTTTTAATTGATTCTTCGGGTTTAAATTCTTTTATGCCGTCCGCGGAAATTGTCAGAAAATTTCGCGGTTCAATTTTACTGGCCGGCGCCTTATTGGGCCGTTGCGGAAAAGTGGTGATGCCTTATCCCGGCGGCGATATCATCGGCAGCCGGCCGCTTGATATCCATTTGGAAGCTTTCAGGGCTTTGGGGGCCGATATCAGCGAGACCCCGGAGCATCTTTTGAAAATTGAGGCCCCCAAATTAATCGGAGCCAAAATTACGCTTTCCGAAATCAGCGTCACCGCTACCGAAAATGCCCTTTTAGCCGGTGTTTCAGCCGAGGGGGAAACCGTTATCAAATTGGCCGCCACCGAGCCCCACGTTCAGGATTTGGCGGATTTTTTAAATAGAATGGGCGCTAAAATTGAAGGAGCGGGCACTAATACGATTCGCATTCAGGGCGTGAAAAAACTTCGCGGTGCCAGCCACGTCGTCATTCCGGATTCAGACGAAGCGATGGGCTTGGCGATTTTAGCCGCCGCCACCCGCAGCGATATTTTGATAAAAAAAATAGAGCCGGAATTTTTGGATTCCGGTTTACAGAAATTGAAAGCGATGGCGGTCAACTTTGAATTGGGCCAAGATTGGCTTCATATAAAAAAACCCGCCGGGTTTTATCAATCCTCAAGAATTCAATCCGGTCTTTATCCGAAACTAATGACTGACCAGATTCCGCCTTTGGCGGTTTTAGCCACCCAGGCCTCGGGGGTGAGCTTAATTCACGAATGGATGTACGAAGGCCGTTTGGGTTATGTCAATGAATTGATAAAAATGGGGGCGAACGCGGTTCTCTTGGACCCTCACCGGGCTTTAATTATTGGGCCGACTCCTTTGCGCGGCAATGAGATAAAAGCTTTAGATGTGCGTTCGGGGATGACGATGATTATCGCCGCTTTGGTGGCGGAAGGCGAATCAATTTTAAACGAGGCGTTTCATATTGATAGGGGCTATGAAAAAATTGAAGAACGGCTCCAAAAACTGGGAGCGGATATCGTGAGAAAAACTTCTTAATTTTTTTCCCAGCCAAATCTTTCCCTCGTTCATGCGCCTCCGGAGAATAGGAAGGATTTTCGCAATTGCCTTTCAGAACCAGAATAATTTTGCCGCTGGAGCCGGAATATTCTGGTTTTCGAAGGCAAGTTTGGT
>JAVHOD010000031.1:0-3555 GCA_036169835.1 Minisyncoccota bacterium
CTTTTCATTTCCCGCACCGCCGGCTCTTTTTTATAATTTTTGTTCAGAAACCATGAAACCCAAATCAAGGCCGGGAAAACAATTATAATGGAGGAAATCGCGAATCTTATTAAATCGGAATGATAAGCCGCTTGATATCCGATTTGAGAAAGTTTGTCCGGCAGCAGGATGTTTATATATTGAAAAATAAGAGTAATGAAATTTGCCGTGCTTATATAAAGCATTATTATGGCGAACAAATGAAGAAAAACGTGTTTTGGGGAAACTTTTGGCTGGGTTGGGTTTTCCATATGCTTATTATAGCACTCTATTTTTAATTTTTTTCAGTAAATAATTTTTCGCAAATTCCTCTATATCTTTACCTTTATAAAAGATATCTGGATTAATTTTAGTTTTTTCTATTATTTGACTTTTACCTTTTAAGAAAAATTTCCAGGTTGGGATTCTAAAAACGAATTTTTCCCCGTCTATTTTTATAGTTTCAGAAATTGGATTAGCACTACCACCCCCAGTCCGTTCTCCGATGAAAGTAGCTCTTTTTGCTATTTTGAATGGGGCTAAAAATAATTCACTAGAACTATAACAAAGCCTTGAGATTAGAATAATAATCGGCTTATCAATATAAACTTTTTTATTTGCTTTCAAAATGAACCGAGAGTTAAAAATTCTGCCTTTTTTATTTTTCTTCTTTGTCGTTCCAAACCTAACATCTTTCTCAAAAAATATTCCTGCAAAACCATGAGCTGTTATTGAAGATCCTCCTTGATTTTCTCGTATATCTATAATAATCCCGTCATATTTCTTTATATTTTTGACGCAAGCACTAATTAACTTACCGCTAAAATTTCCAAGCAATTTATGCCAAGACGGTATATTAAAAAATAAAATTCTGTTTTTAATCTCAAAACTAGGACTTCTTTTTTTACGGAAACTTCTAATTTTTACCTTTTTATATTCATACATCCTAGCATGCATTCCACTTTTTAGTAGTTTCAATAAATCTTGAATGGTTTTTTCGGTTTGATTGCCTGATTTAATTTGCCTCTTTAAAATAGGCGAAGATTTTTTAATATACAGAGCCTTTTCTTTATTTGATAAAAACGGATAAATTTTCAAAATTTTTTGATAAATATCTTCAACAACTGAGATCTTATTTCTCTTGCTTAATTTCATAAATCTTTTTAATTGTCGGGGAGCCGGGAATCGAACCCGATCTCTACGCACCCGAAGCGTATGTACTACCGGTATACTACTCCCCGATTGATTTCCTTGGCAATTGATTTATAACAATTTTCACAGATGTGAAATTTTTGAACTTTACCTTTTTTATCCGGCGGACTGAACAAAATGGCGCCGAATTTCTTTAATTCTTTTTTACACTTATTACAAATCGGTTTTATGGCCATACCCAGTTAACTCAACTCCGACATATTATAGATATATCGAAGTTGATAATTAATGATTTTGTTTTATTTGATTAATATTGACCCTTACCCAGTACTCCTGTTCGCCTGGACTGGCGAACCATCGGAGTTGAGTTACTGGGCATAGCGCTTAAAGGTGTTTAAACATAATATTTCTTTTTCATTTCTGATTCAAGTCCGCCTTCAAATTCTTCCTTTTTCTCTTTGGCCCCTTCTGACATTTTTTTTAATTCCTGGTCTTTCAATTTTATGTGTTCTTCAATCCGGTTTTCCAAATATTTCTTTTTATTTTTTTGGGGGTCTTCCAGAATTTCGTCAAGTAAAATACTTAGAATTTGTCCGATTTTTGGGCCGGGTTCAATTTTAGCTATTTCCATCACGTCCTTGCCGTCAACCGCCAGCATTTTCGGAGAAAGCGGGTCTTGTTTTACTTTTTCCACCATAAAAAGCAGATGGCGGAGTTTATAAGGAACGGCTTTGGGAACGCCGGAGCCGATGCGGTCGGCTTCGCGGACTTTTATTAGGTCGTCTATATTCTCCGGTTTCACCCGGTGCAAAAACCGGCGCACTCCGGCTTCGGTGACTTCGCCTACGTTATAGTAGAAGAGATGATAACGGATTAAATGAGTCGTTTTTTCAATAATTTCTTTTGAAAAATGAAGCCGGCTTAGAAATTGAAAAGTCATTTTGGCGCCGACGATTTCATGATTATAGAAAGTGGAATCCTCGCCTTCCCCTCTTTTGGTTCGCGGCTTGCCGACATCGTGAAGCAAGGTAGCTAATCGGATAATCAACGAACAATTATTTTTAGCGGCGTAATCCAAAGCGCGGACGCCATGGTCAAAAACTTCATAGATATGGTGCTTGTTCTGGCCGACGCCGATTCCCTCGGTTAATTCCGGAATGATATGGCGGAGCAGATCCAATTCCGCCAATTTTTTTATGCCTTCAGCCGCGCGCTCGGACATTATGATTTTTTCCAGCTCATCGCGGATTCTTTCTTTGGCGATGACGGCCAAAAGCTTGGATTCTTTTTTAATAGCCGCCGCTGTCTTGTCTTCAATCGCGAAATTCAATTCCATGGCAAAACGAACCGCTCGCATCAGACGCAGGGCGTCTTCATTAAAACGTTCTTCGGGCTCCCCTACCGTGCGGATAATTTTATTTTTTAAATCTTTTTGGCCGCCGTAAGGATCAATTAAATCAATTTTCAATTTTAAATTTTCAATTTTCAATGCTATCGCGTTTACCGTAAAATCTCTTCTGGCTAAATCCTCTTCAATAGTTTTGGCGAATTTTATTTCATCAGGATGTCTTTTATCGGTATATTTTCCTTCCAAACGAAAAGTGGTGACCTCAATAATTTTAAGCGTCGGGTCTTCGGACTCCGTTTTTACGCCAACCGTTCCGAAAGTATTTTCGTAAACAGTGGCCGGTTTGTCCGCGGTAGCCCCGGCGAAAGTGGAAAAAATTTTTTGGATTTCTTCAGGTTCGGCGTTAGAAGTGATGTCCCAATCCTTGGGTTTCTGGCCTAAAAGGAAATTTCGGACGCAACCGCCCACCAAAAAAACCTGATAGCCGGATTTTTTTAATTTTTCCGTTAATTCTAAAACTTCTTTGGGAAATTCCATGAATAAATTATATCACGAAAATAGAGATAAACTTGAAAATCTAATCTTGCCAAATATTTAAAAATGATTTATAATCATAAAATCAAAAAAGGGCAATTTTGCCCTTGTAGTGAAACGGATATCACGACAGGCTTCGGACCTGTTAGTGGAGGTTCGAATCCTCCCGAGGGCACAAGACCGCACTTTAAAAAATAATAAAAAGGAGGTGGATATGAAGCGAAGAAAATCCGAGGAATCACTTTCGGTCTGGGTTGGCCGGTGACTGATTAAAAACGGTTATGTTTTGGCGTCTTGTATCGGCAGAGTTCGCTCTGAATCTGGTTTAATTGAGAGTGATTCAGTCGGTTTATTGATGCCGCATCAAGATAATTCGGAAGCGCGAAGAAGACCGTTTGTAGGCGTTATCTGGTTTAACAACTATGCCCGCGGCGCTAGCAACAAAGACTGGGTTTTTGAAGTTTACGGAAAAGAATATTTTGAGCCGTTTCAGGCGTTGGCCA
>JAVHOD010000032.1:0-3544 GCA_036169835.1 Minisyncoccota bacterium
GATCCTGGTGGCCGGAAAATAATTATTACGGCTCTTTATATATGACGATGGACGAGGCCACCAGGATCGTTCGTAAGCCGTCCAGCTGCCGTTTCGGAAATCGTTATAAAAGTCCTCGATATTGGCGACGATATCGTCAAGGGTGCAGGAAATCCGGTTTTGAAATCTCGCGACCGGCAATAAACTTAATCTGGTCTGTAAGCCGAAAGGTTTACAGAGAAAATTAAGATTGCCGTCGTTGATAACCTCGCCTACCCCCGTATTGAACGCGTCACCCAGAAAGGTATCCCAATTAGTGACATATCTTGGCTGGCCGCCGCCTTGAATCCAGTTAACGGTTTCATCAACAAGCCAGTCCAAAATCATCTTAGCGACGACATCGCGGACACAGTCTTTGGATTGCATAAGAGCGTCGGAGGTTTGTTGTTTGGAAGTTTCGCTCGGCAGATTCACTACCGTTGTGGGCACGGTGAGCATTAAGACGCTTGTCGCCAATTCTGTGACATCCTCCACTTTATGAATGAGTTTAGATGCCAGTCCGGCGACGAAATTTTCCAGTTGAATTCCCAAAAAACAGCTTACCCCCGCGCCTATGGCTTGGCCAACGGCTTCTCCTGGCGTGCTTGCTCCCGCTTGAGCCGCCGCTTTAGGCGTGAAAACATTACCCAAGCCGCCGAAAATAAGCGAAGAAAGGGTTATTACTAGAATAATTTTTTTTAAAAATAAAGATTTCATTTAAGATCCGATTTCTTTTATTTTTTCTCCTAAAATGGTTTGAATTTTTTCACCGCTGCTCACTAAGCCATCCATGGCTTCTAAGGCCAATTGTCCCTTGAGGGGGTCGGTGGGGTAATAAGTCATTGTTTGGTAGATAACCGCCGAGTTTTTGGCGTAAATAATCATTTGTTTATGAACATCAGCCCAATCTGCAGGAACCGTCAGATTCAAATATTCATCAGCTAAGTTTTTATAAATACCGGCTAAACGATTAGCTGATGAAGGATTAATTTTCTGGTAAGTATCAACTATTACTTGTAAATAATTTTCGTTAAAATCGCCAAAACTTCTTTTATTGATTTCTCCGATGGCTTTTAAGTATTGATTTTTGGCTTCTTTGGAAATATCTGATGAAATTTTTAAGTCAGAATCATTTATAGTTGATACTAATTTAAAATCCGATAAGCTGTCATTGATAACTTTGTTTACTAAATCCTTTGACGCCGTGTTTATGTCGGCAGACAGGGTTCTTTTTTCTTGGTTTATGAGATTACCTGTCTGAATTTCTTCAAAAAGATTCTGCCCCAAGGCCTTTATGGTGTTTGTTTTTTCATCAAAATTATAGAAATTATTGGTTTTTGATTCCGAAGAAGACAGATTTATCCCCTGGGTATTTTTGCTTAAAACAGATTGTTTTTTCGGGGTAGTAATGAAATAAGCCCCGGTTAAAAATGCGATTATTACCAAAATTATAAGCCCCGATTTTAGGGTTTTCATCAATTTAATTATAACAAATTCTATGATATTATTGTACCATAAAATATGATTAAACAATCTTTCATCTGCTTATTTTTAGGGATTGTTTTTTTGTCTTTTGTTTTTTGGGCCAAACCAGCCGAAGCTATCTTGGGTTTTGGGGGAAGGATATTGGAGATCACGATTTGCGATGAAGGAGAATTAATCACTATTGGGCCTCCGCGACCAGGATTGTTTTTATTGACGCCCGGCAGTCTGATTTTTTCTTGGTATCAGATAAGAAAAGGACCTTGGGCTTTGGGCGTTTATGTCCCGGGCGGGATTTGCACTATTTTGGGCTTCCCCGTCGCCTTTCCTTTGGGCACGATAACCATTATCGGGACCTCACTTTTTTAATCTTATTGTTATAGCACAAGCCACTGTCTTGTATTTGCCAATCTTTTTATCTGCTCAATCGTTAAATTCTGCGGCCGGTCGCCCGGATTAATTCTTAATTTCTCCAAGATTTCCATAATTTCATTTTTTGATTTTCCCGTTCCTTCTAGATTATTAACAATCGTTTTTCTCGGTTGCTTGAAAAGAATTTTAATTAATTTATAATACTCTTCCGCCCCAATTTCATAACATTTTTCATGCGGCCGCATGCTAACTGTTATACTTTTAATTTAATAATTGCGGAATCTACTTTTGGCTGGGGTCGGAAATCTTTTTTGGAAATATAATCAATAATTTTCGGTTCAGCCCAAAATTGGACGCTGGCCGCTAATAAATTCATTTTTGGCGGTTCGGCGCAAATTCTTTCCGCCACTTCTTTTTGGACAGTCAAAACGATAAGAGAGGGTTTGTTTTTCAGCTCGCTGACGATTCGTAATAAGTGGCCAGTTATATAATAAGGAATATTGCCGACAATCTTATAGGATTTAGAATTTAGAACATAGGATTTAGGAATTTGAGGTAATATCTTCAGAATATCTGCTTCAATAATTTTGATATTTTCATCATGGGCGAATTTTTCTTTAAGATTTTCAGCTAATTTTTTATCCTTTTCTACCGCGATAACCCTAAATTCTAAATTCTGTATTCTTAATTCTTCGGTCAGCTCTCCGTGCCCCGGGCCGATTTCAATTATCGTATCGTCTGATTTTAAATCCAGGGTTTCAACGATTTTCCGAAGTTTTACCCCGTTTATTAAAAAATTTTGCCCCAATCTCTGTTTATTCATTATTTATCTATTGTTTGCTCGTTTTTGCTATAACAATTTATTGACGGCCGCATAATTATTGTTATACAAGTTCTTTCTCGTTATCTATTTCGCCCACTGTAAGTAATCTTATGTACTGGTATAAATTTCGGTTTACAAGTTCTTCAAAAAAATCTTTTTCAAAGGGTTGTTTGCCGATAAAAACACTTTCTTGCAGAAGTTTATATTCAAAATCAGCAAGTTGATTTCGAAGCCAATTACGTTCCTTGCGTCTTTTTTCGGGGATATCAAACATTATTATTCTCCATTTATTATCCCAGGATTTTTCTAATTGTTTTTCTTGAAATTTTTTGGTGAGATTCAAGCCCGATACGGTTAAGTGATAACAACCTTTTTTATTTTCTACTAATCCTTTCTTTTGGAGACGCCATAAAATAGTTCGGGCACTGCCCTTCTTTAATTCTTTTAATTTTTGATAATAATCCCAGAAAGATTTTCTTTCCAATGATTTATTAATGGCTCCGGCCATTCCCATTTTTAATTGTTTTAATTCCAATAAGTCAATTAACGTTAAGGCGCCCCGTTCCGCCAAGCCCAAAAGCAAAGCTGTGCTAGCCATGCTGATTTTTGCCGGTAAGTTTATTTTTTCTGTTCGTGTTTTTTGTTTCATTGCGGCTTTATTAATTATATAACATTTTAAAGACGGCCGCATAGTAAATGTTATAGGGATTTGAAATGGGGGAAAGTCGGATTGTTTTATCTAAAGTTGTTTTATTTAGAAATAAGTTGTTTAACAAATTTGTTAAATTGTTCGCCGCGGTCGAATTCGTTCTGGAAAAGATTAAAGCTGGCCGCTCCCGGAGAAAGCAA
>JAVHOD010000033.1:0-3503 GCA_036169835.1 Minisyncoccota bacterium
ACGGTTACCCAATTTAACATTGATGGGTTCAAAAAATTGGGCCTGACAAAATCTTTATAGCAGTAATTTCGGGTGTGTAGTTCAGCTTGCCCCGCCAACGGCGGGGTGAAGTAGAACGTCCCGATATTGTTCCCGATGTAAATCGGGATTACAATATCGAGGATCCTCGATAAATATTCTGGTGGGCGGCTAGTTCAGTGGTAGAACGCTGTCCTGATAAGACAGAGGTCGAAGGTTCGATCCCTTCGCCGCCCACCAGAATATTTATCGGGACTGTCCTGATAAGACAGAGGTCGGAGGTTCGATCCCTCCCACACCCACCGGGAGAGTTCATTAATAATTTTGGTTAAAAAGGAGGTGGAAAGTGAAATATCTTAAGACCGGGTTAGTCCTTGGTTTTGTTTTGTTGCTTTTCGGGTGCTTGCTGTTTTTTCTGGTCACGGTTTTGTCGAAATTATGGAGCCCTGTTCTTTTGACGATCCCTAAATTAGGGAATTCTTTCCTTAATTGTCTGGTCCAATTTTCGGCGGTTGTATTACTGACAACTTTGCTTTGCTATCTGTTGGGAAGGCTGTTCGCCACCAAGATCAGGAAAACCATCCCTTTTCTTAAAGAAACGAGCGACCTCAATAATCACCCCTGGGTTTTGGTGGAAGTTTTTCCAAAATGTCCGATGTTGGGTATTGTCACGGGGAAACAGGAAATAATTATTGACGGCAAACCCGAATTTCGGCCGAGAATTTATGTTTTTCACGCCCCCAACCCCACCAACGGCTTTCTGGTTTTTCCGGCCAAAGAACAGGTTCTCTCGATAAAACCAAAAAAGAATAAAGCCGCTTCCGTGTTTCAGATGGTGGTTTCAATGGGAATTTCCGGACCGAAAACGCTTGATTTGGAAAAAAGCGGAGTTGACATTGATTCTTTTTATAAAGAATGATTTACCCCGCGAGATATTTTGTTATCTCGCGGGTTTTTATTTATAATTAAAAACATTATGATTCTTTTCGCCCACGTCGCTTTCGCCGATGCCGTCAGTTCCGCGGGAAAATTTTCCTGGCCGATGGCTTTTTTGTTCGGTTTGATATCCCATCATTTTTTGGATTTTATTCCTCATCTTGATGCCGGCTATGTCTGGCCAAGAAAAGACAGAGATGCCGGCATAACGCCCAAAGCGGTTGTAATTTTTATTGCCGTTGACGCTTTATTGACGTTGGGGCTTTTGATTTGGTGCGCTTTTTTTCTGAAGATAAACTGGGCTATTTTATTCTGGGCGAGTTTGGGCGCGGCCCTGCCGGATTTAATTGTCACCGGCGTTCCTTTCTTCGTTCCCAAAATGAAAGATTGGCCCTGGGTGAAAAAATATGAAAAATTTCACTATAGCCTTTTTGAGCATTTAGGCATTTCCACTAATTGGATTTTTGGCATTTTTAGCACTATATTGATAATCGGAGTTTCTTTGTGGTTGTTGTTAAAATAAAGAGAGGGCCTATAGTTCAGCGGTAGAACACCTCATTTGTCCCGATTTGTTAAAATTCAAAAATGTTTTATATTTATATTATAAAATCGTTAAAGACGAAAAAATATTATATCGGCAGTTCGAATAACACCGAGAAGCGATTAAAACAACATAATAGTTATAAAGTGAAATCAACAAAATCATTTGTTCCTTGGGAACTTGTATACACGGAATCTTTTACAAATCGAAATATTGCTGTAAAAAGAGAGCGACAATTGAAAAATTGGAAAAGCAGAGAAGCGATAGAAAAACTAATAAAAAAACATTTTTGAATTTTTTCAACAAATCGAGGATTCTCGGTATGCTTTGGTGGGCCCTTAGCTCATTTGGTAGAGCGCCTCGTTTGCAACGAGGAGGTGAGGAGTCCGAATCTCCTAGGGTCCACCAAAGCATATCGGAACAATGAGGAGGCGGCAGTCTCCCGATTTTATTTACGCCAATGGTGTAAATAAAATCGAGGATCCGCGATATTTATCAAATCTACGACTTGATAAATATCGGGACAATTCTGCCTAGGTCCACACAAGAAATTTCCTATTTTATGAAATTAACTTTTGATTTACAACTTGCTAATACCTATAAAAGCCAATCACAAAAGGTACGTGTTTTAACCGAGCAATGGGTTGATGATTCGGTTTTTTGTCCAAATTGTGGAAATCTTAATATTGATAAATATCCGAATAATCAACCAGTCGCCGATTTTTACTGCTCAAATTGCAAAGAAGATTACGAATTAAAAAGCAAACAAGATGGTGTAGGAATAAAAATAGTAGATGGTGCATACCGCACCATGATTGAGCGATTACAAAGCAGCAACAACCCGAATTTTTTCCTGCTTAATTACGATTTACAAAATTTTGAAGTGCGGAATTTTCTCGTCATACCGAAACACTTTTTTATTCCCGAAATCATTGAAAAACGAAAACCGCTTTCGCCAACTGCGAGGCGTGCCGGCTGGATTGGCTGTAATATTCTTTTACAAAGTATTCCGCAAACTGGGAAAATATTTTTTATTAAAAATAAGCAGGTTGAGCCGAAAGAGAAGGTGCTCGCAGAATGGCAAAAGACGCTTTTCTTACGAGAAGAAAAAGAAATAAAGGCAAAGGGTTGGTTATTAGATGTCATGATGTGCGTTGACAAACTTGGACTTAAGGATTTTTCACTTAATGAGGTTTATGTTTTTGAAAAAGAATTAAGCAAGAAACATCCCGACAATCGCCATATCAAAGATAAAATCCGCCAGCAATTACAAGTTTTACGAGATAAAGGGTATCTCGAATTTACCAGCCGAGGAAATTATCGACTAACATAAAATATGAATTCCCAAAAAATTCAATCACAATACGATAAAATATATTCTTATTTCAAAACGACTTGTGAGTCATTTGATTTATTAGAATGGGATGGAAAAATATTGAATACTTGGAACAACGACAAAATTATCGAAATTTACAATTATAAAGATTTGGAAGTGCTAAACATTTTCAAAACTTAATTTTCAACCGAATGGCTGGTAATTTATTTTCCTAGTTTAATTAAATTGTAAGTCAGCCGAAAAAATCGCCGCCGGGAGCGAGGCAGCGTAGAAGAGAAGCGGGAGACACCCGTCTACCTACCGTTAGGCGGTTTTTTCTTTTATACTATATATAAAAGAAAATGCCTCTGAATTTAGAAAAACTTAATAAAGAGCAAAAAGAAGCCGTGGTTCATGGCCAGGGGCCGCTTTTGATTGTGGCCGGGGCCGGAACCGGTAAAACGACGGTTATCACCCAGAGAATAGTTTATTTGATTGAAAAAGGAGAAACGAAGCCCGAAGAAATATTGGCCGTAACTTTTACCGAAAAGGCGGCCGCGGAAATGGAAGAAAGAGTTGATATTCTTTTGCCTTATGGCTACGTGGATTTGTGGATTTCCACTTTCCATTCTTTCTGCGAAAGAGTTTTGCGCGATTACGCTTTAGACATCGGCTTACCGGCGGATTTTAAAA
>JAVHOD010000034.1:0-3497 GCA_036169835.1 Minisyncoccota bacterium
TTTTTGTTTAAATACTCTCCTTCCAAACTATTTTCAAAAACACCTTCTCCTTGTACTTTAAAGTTTTCATCTATAATTCCCAATTCCCGCCATTCGTTAATCTGCTCTTTTATCCCTTTTGCTTTGAATATTTTTTCAATCAGCTTTTTGTCTTTTATCCTGTCCAGCGTAATCACATAATTTGAATTTTTTACAAACTTCGGCTTGTTCCAGATTTTTACCAGCTCGTCTTCAAATTGGGAAATAAAATCAATAATTTTGAAAGCGATGTTTTTGAGGATTTGCAGTTGATTGACTCTATCCGCGCCCCACTCTTTGGCCCCTTCCCAAAAATACTGATAACTCCAGAGCTTAAACTGTTCCTCTAAAAACGCCTTAGCATTTTTATTGATGAAGAAATCAACCTCGCTTTGCTTTTCAAAAACTCTAAAGGCGCGCCCTAGTTGTTCATCGGTAATTGCAATACCTTTTCTTTTTATATCTTTTAGTATCTCGTCCTGTTTTGTTTTCGCACCTCTTTCAGAATAAGAAACGCCAAAGACAATCGTGTTGTCCTCACGGACCTTGCTTAAAACAAAAATAAGCGAGCGTTTTTCGTTGGCTTTTTTGGCCTCAACTTTTGAAGCGTCAAAGTAAAACTTAAATCCGTCAAACTCAACCGGCAAACTTCTGAAAATGCGGTCGGTTTTGACATAGTAGAGCATTTGCGTTTTCCAAAAAAGGATGACATCTTTTTCGTCGGTATAAACTTTTTCGTAGATATTGTTGTGAAATGGCGTTGAATTGAAATAGATTGATCCGCTTTCCGTAAAATAGCGGCTAAAAAAGGAATAGAGCTTGTCAAAAAGTTCATCTCTAAATTTGGGGTGGCTTTTTAGAGCCGCTTCAGTATCTTTTTTGAGAATGTCCTCAATTTTACGATAGTAATTTGACTTTATTCTCATTAAATTGATAAAACCGCCTTTGCCCTCAATCTTGGCGCCTATAAAAACATCTTGTAATGCTTTATAAAATTTTTGTTCTTTAGTCATAAATTTGTTATAAATGCTTGTTTTCATTATCTACCCTTTTCGTCATTTTTTCAATCCTTTAACCAAAAAACGGCCCCAGTAGGAAAATAATTTCCTACGGGGTAAACTTTTTGAGCCGCTTTTAAATTCTATCGCCCTTTTTCATACATCGGATAAATATATATGGAACTATTCGCGCGAATTAGAGAATACAGAAAACAAATCCTTATTCTCCTATTCGCTCGAATTAGAGAATAGATTAGAGAATAGAAATGACCTGCTTGGCAGTTGGGCTGGGGTCCGAAGACAAGCGATAAAATACCGACAAGCTTCTTTGTTCGCGCTCCAAAATATCGGCCGCGGCCAGAATATTTAAATGTTTTGATGTCGCCTTAACGGATAAGTTTATTTCTCCGGCAATCTCGCCCACCGGCGCCTGCCTGACTTTTTTTAAATACTTCAATATCGCCAGCCGCCGCCTGTTCGCCAAAGCCTTTAATTGTTTCTCCAGATTTTTCATATTCTCATTTTACCACACAATCTCTTATTCTCGTATTCGCGCGAATTAAAGAATATATTGTGTATACAATAACCCTTGGGCTATCTCCGCGCTAGGCCACTCTGCGTCCAATGCGAACAGCGTCAATCGCCTTGTGCTGTTTTGTTTTACACCCTCATTTTGCCTTACGGCTCAAGGCGGTTTGAGCCGTAAAATAAAGCAGTGAAAATATTTTTCATTTTAGCAATTATTAATTAAAAAAGCACCCCGCACCCTACGGGGCGCCTTGGTGAAATGCACCCTGGTATGGGGTTTACAAATAATCTTTGAAAACCTTTCGAAAATGGAATCCATAAATCGCGTAAGTAATGGCCAGCGGGAAAAGTCGCGGACGCCTGAATAAAGACCAAAAGAAAAACTTCCAATAATAAACCCTCGCCTCGTCTTTTATACCTAAAAACCATACAGATTTAAAAAATGCTCCCGGATATCCAAAATTGAAACGAAGGCGGCCGAAGTGAAAATGCAGATTTTTTAACGGCTTATATTCTTTTAAAAATCTCCCGACCCGTTCAAAATATGGTTTAGGCGAATAAATCCCGCTGATAATTCTTTTATAGCCGTTGATAAGCGTTTCATAATTCATTTTGGGGATAAAGTTTATTGAAAAATCCGTATTATCCCCCGAGATTTCCTTCAACAACCTATTCTCTTTTTTCAGGCGCTGGTAGAGCCTGGTGCCGCGCGGCGCGTTTAACAGCCCCACCATCGCAGTGATAATTCCGCTTTTTTGGATAAATTCAATTTGCTTTTCAAAAATTGACGGGGGGTCGCTGTCAAACCCGACAATAAATCCTCCGGTAACTTGCAGGCCTAATTTCTGAATTTTTTTAACACAGGCCACTAAGTCACGATTTTTGTTTTGAAACTTATTACATTCTGCCAAACTTTCTTCATTCGGCGTCTCAATGCCCAAAAACACCGAATCAAAACCCGCTTGCGTCATCAATTGCATAAGTTCCTCGTCGTCAGAAAGATTTACAGATGCTTCCGTGCTAAAAGAGAAAGGATGCCGCCTCGACGCCATCCATTGGATTATAGCCGGCAAGATTTCCTGTTTTAGCTTTATCTTGTTTCCTATAAAGTTATCGTCAACAAAAAATACTCCCCCTCTCCAGCCGAAAGAGTATAAACTTTCCAGTTCAGCTAATATTTGACCTTTGCTCTTTGTTCTGACTCCTCTTCCAAAAAGATTAGTTATATCGCAAAAATCACAATTAAAAGGGCAGCCGCGGGAATATTGGATATTCATAGATACATATTTTCTCATATTGACCAGCCCCCAGAGCGGGATTGGCGTCTTTTCTATATTTGGGAATTTTTGGGATGTATAAATGTGTCTGGCGCTCCCGTTCTTCAAATCTTCCAAAAATAGCGGCAAAGTAATTTCAGCCTCGTTAAGCACAAAATAATCCACGTTTTCAAACTCCTCATATCCGGCCGTAAAGAGAGGCCCGCCAGCGACAATTTTGATACCCATTTTTTTGCATTTGCTAATCACTTCTTTTACCGATGCTTTCTGTATGGCCATGGCGCTGATAAAAACCAAATCAGCCCATTTAAGGTCTTCATCCCTTAACTTGGTTACATTCATATCAATAAGTTTTTTCTCCCAATTTTTTGGCAGCATTGCCGCGACGGTTAGCAGTCCCAATGGCGGATAAGTTGCCTTTTTAGAAATAAATTTTATGGCATGCTTAAAACCCCAGAAAGTATCTGGATACCTAGGGTAAACTAAAACGACTTTCATATTAAACTCCTTATTCATATATAAATTTTATATAATTTAAAACCCGCTTGTAATCTTTATTATACCACTTCGACAAGCTCAGCGTAAACAAAAAACCGCCCAAAGAAAAAGGCGGTTTTGTCAGCAGGGGCGGAGGTATACTTCGCCAAGGCTTCGTAATACCTAAAAGGTATCATCT
>JAVHOD010000035.1:0-3302 GCA_036169835.1 Minisyncoccota bacterium
GGAGCTTTACAAAATAACACATTAGTGTTATTTTTTGTTTAGCTTTATTGAAAATTAAAAAAAGGAGGAATCCTATGTTCAATGGCATGTATCATGGCGTATTAATAATCGCTGAGGTAAAACCCTGGTCTCCTCGCGGCGAGCCTTTAACCAAACATACCTGGGAAGAACAACTGGCTCTTGCTGATAAGGTTGGCCACATCATATCCATCCATACCCATCCATTATGGCGAGGAAGTTTTAAACTTCTCACCAAAGCTCGCAAATTTACCAGTAAGCCAATTCTGGCAAAAGGATTTCATGGCACCGATGACGAGGTGTATCGCGCGTTGGATGCCGGAGCCGACTACGTATTAATCGTCGGCCGTGAAACAAAAGTGCCCCTCAAAAAGTGTTTCGTTGAACCTCTAACTCTGGCTGAATTGGCAACCATTCCTTCAGAGTGTTGGGCTGTTTGGAATTCTCGAGACCTCTCAAGCCTAAGAGATTTACCGGGCATTCCCCAATTTCTTCTTGATCGCTGGAAGCAAATGGATGGAGATTCTGACCGCAAAAGAGAATCTTTCAAAGAAGCTCGGACTGTTCATTCTGGACTACTCTGTCAAGCTAGTAATCTGAGAACAATTGCTGACATTAAGCCAGGAGCTAACGCCGTCTTAGTGGGTAGCCATCTTGAATCCTTCGCCACTTCTCTTGGGATCAGCTCTTAAAGCGATAGACACATAAACCCCCATTACTCGTAATATTGGGGGTTATTTTTTTATCTCAAACAATTTCTAACGTCGTCCGCGATGCGGAGCTAATAAGAGCATTTCCCTTCGCCGGTATTTTCTGCTATACTCAAAATATTATTAACTGATTAATAAAATCTATATGACAAAAAGAAGAAAAAGGATCGGACAGAATAAAATAGCGCATTCTCACAAAACCAAGAAACGGTTGGCGATAAAGCGACTTATGCTCCAAGCCAAAGCAAGCAAAAGAAAGCAAAAATAGTATTGGGATTGTAATAAAAATAAAGACGCTCACCGTGAGCGTCTTTATTTTTATCCTATCTAAAAAATTAGGAAAGATGCTTGGAAACGAGTTTTGTCATTTCAAACATATTGACGACTTCTTTCCCGCCAAATACTTTTTTCAAATTTTCATCGGCAACGATATTCCGCTTGTCCTTGGTGTCCTGAAGGTTGTGTCCTTTGATATACACCCAAAGCTTTTTGACAACCTCGGATCTGGGCATAGGGCCATTGCCGACTACCGCCGCCAGCTCCGCGCTGACATTTAACGGCTTCATAAACGCAGAATTGCTTTTTGGTGCCATAAAATTATTTATTGATTTATTCAAATACGACCTTTATACAATTATACATAATTTACGGGTAAATAGTAAATCTCAAAATCAAGCGGGGTGTCGGGCGCTAAATTAGATAATTATTACTTCCTCTTTTCGGAAAGATAAGGTAATCTTCTATTCTATGTCCGAAAATAAAATGGTGGTGAGATTTGACAAGGTGTCTTTTGAATATGGGCACAATAAGCGCCTCCTTAATGAGGTGAGTTTTTCCGTGCGCCGCGGCATGAAGGTGACGCTGATGGGCCAGAACGGCGCCGGCAAATCCACGCTTTTCGGCCTTGTTATGGGAACCATCGCGCCGGAATCCGGCCATGTGCGCATGGACCCGGACCTTTCCATCGCCACTGCCCCGCAAGTGATGCCCCGGAAAGAAACGGATATCACCGTAAGAGAATTTTTTGAGCGGCGCTTTCTCCCGATGGCAAAGTCCCGACGAAGTCGCGGATTCGCGATATAGTCGGAACCATCGAGGATCCTCGATAAAATCGGGACAAAAAAAATATACGACATTGACCCCAAAATAGATGAAGCGCTTGAAGTGGTGAATCTTTCCGCCCCCCACGAAAGGATCATCAAATCGTTTTCCGGCGGACAGCAGGCGCGGCTTCTTCTCGCCTCGGCCATCATCCAAAACCCGGACATTTTGCTTTTAGACGAGCCGACGAACAATCTGGACAAGGCCGGAGTGGAACACCTGACCGCGTTTTTAAAAAACTACAAAAAAACGGTAATCGTCATTTCCCATGATTCCGATTTCCTGAATTCATTCACCGACGGCGTTCTTTATCTTGATGTCTTTACTAAAAAAATAGAGCAGTACTTCGGCAATTATTTTGACGCGGTAAAAGAGATAACAGCCCGGATGGAAAAAGAAAACAGGGAAAACGCCCGGCTCGCGAAAGAAATCCAGGAGAATAAAGACAAGGCCAATTTTTTCGCGCACAAAGGCGGCAAGTTAAGATTGGTGGCCAGACGCATGCGCGAAAAAGCGGAAGAATACGAAGAAAATAAAGTTGAAGTCAGGAAAGAAGACAAAACCATCCGCCCCTTTATTATCCCCTCCCAGCCCGAACTAATCGGTGAAATTATAAAAATCACGTCATTTTCCGTGATAAAAAACCACAAGGCAACCACGCATAAAGCGAACATCTCGCTCAGAAAAAAGACGCATTTGCTCCTTTCCGGGCCGAACGGCATCGGCAAAACCACGCTTCTTGAATCAATCGCCGGAAACGCTTCAAAAGGCGCTCATATCGCCCATGGCGTGCGCGTTTATTATTATAAGCAGGATTTTTCAACCTTAAATTTTGAGGATACGGTTCGCGATTCGCTTAAGGCGGTTGCCGATGAAAAAACCGAGGAGGAAATGCGCAGCCTCGCCGCGGGATTTCTGATAACCTCCGAACTGATGCGTATAAAAATAGGAAATTTGTCCGAGGGCCAAAAAGGGCTTGTCGCCTTCGCGCGGCTCGTGCTCACGCGCCCCGGACTTCTTCTTCTTGACGAGCCCACCAACCACATTAATTTTCGGCATATCCCGATTATCGCGGAGGCTCTCAATAAATATGAAGGCGTGATGATTCTTGTTTCTCATATAAACGAATTTGTGGAAAAAATCAGAATTGACGAAACGCTTGATTTGGATAAATAACCAAACTCCAAATTATTATTTTATGATAAAAGAAAATAAATTTGATATTGCTGTTGTCGGAGCGGGGCCTGCCGGAATGATAGCGGCCAGCGTAGCGGCGGAATCAGGCGCTAAAGTTGTATTGATAGAAAAGAACAAACAGCTTGGCAAGAAACTTCTTTTAACCGGCAATGGCAGATGTAATCTGACCAACGCGGAATTTAATTTAACCGAGCTGGTAAAAAACTATCACAACGGAGAGTTTCTCTTTCACGCTTTTTCCGTTTTCGGGCCGAAAGAAGTTATTAATTTTTTTGA
>JAVHOD010000036.1:0-15271 GCA_036169835.1 Minisyncoccota bacterium
CAGCGATATACTTAAGTATATCGTGAAATTAAATAATACTTTGAGCTCCTTTATAGCTTGGAAGCAATGGCTTGTATTTTTTCCCTCTCCTTGTTTCATCGTCCAATGATTCTCTTGATTTAAAACTCTTTTTTATGATTCTTTTTCTGGGCTCCTTAAACCCCCTTTTGACAAAACTTATGGTTTTTAAAGTTATGGCCAGCTCTCTGCCGATTTCTCTATAACTTAATCCTTTCTCCAAAAAATAAAAAATACCCAATCTTTTTTCCAAGACAATCTTTTCTTGGGGAGTAAAATATTTATCCCAAAAAGCGTCAAATTCTTCATAATTTTTTATATTCTTAATCTCTCGCAAAAACCGCGTCCAGATATTTTCCTTGAATTTTTTATCAAAGTATTTTTTGCAGGTTGTGGACATATTCAAACGATATACTTAAGTATATCATGCTTAATGAAAAATGGAAATAAATGAAGATGCCGGAAACGAAAATATCGAGAATATCTAATTTGTTTCAACGCCGATACGATACTTAAATCCGATTTAAAAAATCAAGAAGAGAATCTTATGCTGATATACTTAAGTATATCAGCATGGAACTCAATCAAAAATTTGTTGAAATCTTGGGACAACCTTAACTATCGAGGTTAACCCCCGATATTCATCAAAGGCATCTTTTCAATTCTTCTTTTGAGATACCTGCCTGCTTCAAAATACTTATAAATGTGCCCTTAGGCAAATCTTTAGTATGGAAAGGAATCGTTGCCCGTCTTTTATTTTTTTGAATCATAGAAAATAAAATGGCTTCCAGTTTTGTGATCGAGCTGAAAGCCTAAATCTTGAAGAATTTTAATTAATTTTTTCGGCGTAAAGGCCGGCGGTTTAGACATAAACCAATTTCTTCGATGACCGCTTTCCGGCATTAATATCAATCGTTGTCACAAAATTATCAACATCAGAAGGAATTGATTCATCGTGATTTTTTAGACTATAAAGATAGCCTAAAATAGCATCCTGAGCCATTTTTTTGGCTTCTTTAAGATTCTTTCCATAAGTAACACAACCCGGCAAGCTTGGCGCAATTACCGTAAAACCGCCTTCCGGCTCCGGTTTAAAGATTAAATTATAGTGCAGTATCTTTCCCATATTTATATGTTATCACACCCAAAAATCGAAAGTCAATTATCGAGGTTCGACCTCGATAAAAACCTTGATAGAACTTATAAAAGCGCGACTTAATTACAGGTGCAACCTCCGGTTGAGGTGGCCAAATCCGAACAATAGCCAAGAGTCACTCCATCGGATTTCCAACATATGACTTTACTTGCCGAACCACCGGCGCTTATTTTTACATTCCCGGAAGAATCAATCCTCATTCTTTCCGAACTGCCTGTCGTGAAGACGATATCGTTAGCAGAAGCAGCAGACGAATACATATTATCTATGTAGAAAGTGTTATCAGCGTCGGCGTTAGTTATGGTTGCGATTATCATGTTTATCGCATTCTTATCTGCATTAGCAACGCCTGATATATCCCAAGTATCGGTTTCCCAAGTGTTGGCGGAAGATACGGAATGGGTTTTTTCGGTGATTACTGCTGCAGTATATATCTTGAAATACATATCAGCGTCTGTTGGATATGCAGTCCAAACCCCATTCATTTTTCTTCCCCAATTGCCCCCTGCGTATACAGAACTCCCATACCATATAGATAACATCCACCTATTGTGGAGGGATTGGTCATCAGAATCAATCACTGCCCAATAAGTAGTAGAAGCACTCAAAGGAAAAGGATTAGCAAAAGAAATTTTCTTTACTGAATTTGCTGAGGGGGGGGGCACAACTACCGAGGCATTAGCGTGAGCAAGTGTGCCTGACGGCACACCAGCATTATCAGTCTGAATCGTCACAGTCCAATTTCCCGCAGGAGTATTATAAATTGTTCCAACTCTAACCTCAACAGCTGAAACTACCTTACCAGCCCCTATTTGAAAGCTTTGTGCTTCCCTAAGTTCATTATTAGTAGAATCTCCCAATGCTTGTTCATCATTGTAAGTAACCTGAACTTGGTCCTCAGTTTCTGCCTTTGTTATGCCCAACTTTATATTACTTCCAGTCCTTGAGGAACGAATATCAAACTTTATCGAGGTCTTTCCTGTCAGGTTTATCGTAGGCGATACTGTGCGAGTGAGGGTTGCATTCAAACTGCCAGTCGCAAGAGCTGCTCCTTTTAATGAGTAAGAACCCTGATTTTTTATGGTGGCTTCGGAGTAGGATTGAAGATTAATTTTATCTTGATATAACTTAAAATATGCATCATATGTAGTCCCAAAAATTCTTGACCAGGTGGAACCCCCGTTCCCCGTATAACTAATCATCCCATCGGCATACCCACCCGCTGAATTAAGCTCAAAATTCCAATTACCAATAGTCGCGCCTGTTCTTAGCAATACCAGATGATATTGAGTTCCCACTACTGGAGTGAAAGAACCCGTAAAATTATACTCTGTAAAAGTAGTTGTAAGACCAGAAGCAGCCATATTGGAAAAAGTGGCTACTGCGGCATTGGGGTAACCTGAACTATCCGAGTAAATATAGGCTGTTATTGTCCCGTCAATACTTCCTGCCCCTTGTTTTTCTAGTATAACCGAGATTTTGGATATGTTTTCAGTTGTGGCTACTTTAAATCCCTGCGCCCAGGATTCACCGAACCCAAGCATATTTCCTTGTTCAGTCTGAGTATTGGTAGTCTGGGATTGAGTTATTGTCGCAGTGGTCCCGGTATTGCTGCTCACATACGCCGCCTGCGCGAGGGCGTCGGAGGTATATTCCATATAAGTCAAGGGTGGAAGCTGGCGCGACTGCCTGCCACATCATTTTGGTGATTTTCCCCGTGTCTTGTATTCCGGTTGTCACGATAGAGCCGTTTACTTCCAGGGTATCGCCCGGGCTTGCCGTCCCGATGCCCACATTCCCGGAGAAAGTGGAAGTGGCGCTGGCCCGGAAGGTGCCGGTCACGTCAAGCTTGTATTGAGGGGGATTTATTCCTATCCCCACGTTGCCCGAGTTGGTGTTGTAGATATCGTTTCCGGAAGAGGCCCAAAAACCTTCGCCTAAATTCTGCCAAGAGCCGGATTTATAGCCCCGAAAGGTACTACTCGCGGTGTTGTAGTAGATGGAACCGTTCTGGGCTCCGGCCACGGGGTCGTTGGCCAGCTGGCCCACGTTGAGGAGATTGGAAATATTGAGGTCTTTCCACCGGTTGGTGGAAGCGATGCCCAGGGTGTAGGTGTTGTCAATGTTGGGGACCAGGCTGTCGTCATCAAAGGTGGTGGCAGACACTCGGCCGATGGCTATTTTGAGGGCTCTCGTTATCTGCTGATAAGGATTCTGGCTGTTGTAGGTTAAAGAAATGTTGATCTGGACAATGGCGTGGGCATTGGGGTTTTCGTATTTGACGACCTGAAACTGGGAAACTTTGACCTGGCTGTTGGTCAGAGGAGCGATGGCTCCTGTTCCTTGTTTCAAATAGATGCCGTTGGCATCAGAGGAAATTATGGTGGGGTCTAAGGTGGTGGAGGCCATTCTCAAGACCAAACCACCTGGAAGAAGCGACTCCGGCCGGATTCTCGATGTTGGCGCTGTCTCTGACCAGCCTTTGGATGGTGGACTGGACGAAGGACAACTGCTGGGTGAGTTCGGAGTCAGCCGAGGTCTGGGTCTCCACCCGGGTGAAGGTGACCAGAACGCCGGAAAAGACGCCGACGGCGAGGGAGAAGATGGCGGTGTAGATTAATAGTTCAATAAGAGTGAAACCTTTTTGAGATCTATTCATATTACTTATTTTACAATAAAACAATTTACAATTTTCAATTTACAATAAATTTTTCAATGACTAAATTTTCAAACAGTTTGAAAATTATTTAGTCCTTAATTAGAGGAACAAAACTGAAACCGAAAAATTCTTTTTTTTCAAATTCTGCCGGGCTGACTTTATCCAAAACCGTTATGTTATGCCCGACCGGCATCACTAAACGACCGCCGATTTTAAGTTCTTCTTTCCAAGCCGAAAGGATTTCTTCGGCGGCGGCTCCAGCTATTATTCTATCATATGGCGCTTCTTTAGAATACCCTTTTGAGGCATCGCCGCAAAAAAAATCTACTATTCCCTTTTCTACAAAGTTATATTTGGCGACATTTTTCTTGCCAAATTCGCAAAGTTCCGGGATTCTTTCAAAAGCGCAAACTTTTCCTTTTTCTCCGACAATATAAGCCAAAAGAGCGCTCACCCAGCCACTGCCGGCGCCGACGGACAAAATTTTTTCGCCGGGCTTCGGTTCTAAAAGTTCCAGCATAAAAGCCACGGTTAAGGGCTGGGAAATCGTCTGGTCAAACCCGATAGGCAGGGGTTGGTTAAGATAGGCCTCGTTTTTCAATTTTTCCGGAACGAAATCAAGCCGGTCAATTTTTTCAAAGGCCTCTATTATAGAAGGAGTTTTGAGATAACCTTCTTTGACTAAATCTTTTATTAGAGATTCTTTGGTGGGCATCCCAGTTAACTCAACTCCGAAAAGGCAAAAATTTAGAGAATAGATTGCCTGAAATTCCAGAGTCTTTTAGCTAAATACCTTCGACCAATGGTACCTTTTAAATATTTCTCTCTTTGTTTGGCATCGTCTTCGTTAAGACAGGCCTCAAAATAAATTAACTTTAGGGGTCTTCTGGGCTTGGTAGATAAATTTTTGCCCGCGTTGTGTTCTTCTAATCTTTTCCTCAAATTATTAGTATAACCTACATAATGTTCTTTATCCTTCAAACTTAACAACACATAAGTATAGAAGAACACCATCGGAGTTGAGTTACTGGGCATATAGCGGGGGTGCAAGGAATCGAACCCTGGTCTCTTCTTTTGGAGAGAAGAATTCTACCACTGAACCACACCCCCATGTTTTTAATTCCTAATTTCCAATTACCAATTTCCAATAGAATTTCTAATTTTAAAATATCCAATTAATTTTTATTCATCCGGGATTTCTTAACTATAGAAATAAATATTAACTGCAATTCATTAGCTTCTTGCCAAAGCTCTCTCGCTTCATCCTTTAATTCCTCAGTTGCTTTAGCAATCATTCTCAGCCAGTGTTTTGATTCTTTGGCTTCTTTTTTACAAATACCCAGCTTATGCTCAAAATCTTTCCTTGATTCAGCACAATCAGCTTCGCAATAATTAGCCCCCACACTAGTTCCTGACCTTATTAATTGTTCTATCAACAAAACGGTTATCGTATTTTTTGGAATTTTCTTAGTAAATTCAATAATGTCTTCTCCGAATTTGGCTGTTCTTTCTTCTAAATCATAAATTTTTTTATCATTGGGCATTTAAATCTTTATTGGAAATTAGAAATTAGGAATTGGAAATTCTGCGATGAAACTATTTCTTGGCTTCCTTGTGGATAGTGTGTTTTTTGCACCACTTGCAATATTTCTTGTATTCCAGTTTTTTCTCAACGGTTTTTTTATTTTTCCGCGTGTAATAATTCACCCGTTTGCAAGCGGAGCATTTCAGCCTTATTAAATATTCCGAAAATTTTGATTTTGCGTTTGCCATACCTTAAAATTTCTAATTTCTAATCTGAGCCGAGACCGGGAATTGGACCCGGGACCTTTCCCTTACCAAGGGAATGCTCTACCAACTGAGCTACCTCGGCGGATATTATTTTAATTCTTCTATCATCTTACAAATAATATCACGAAGTTTTCGATTATGATACATCAATATTAATACTCCATATTTTGATTTTTGTCTATATGTTCCAATGCTGCCAGATTTTATAACAAAAATTTTTCCTCTGATTTGATTAGGTTTAATTTTTAATTCTCTAATCCAAAATTTCTTTGCTGTAGTAGGACTTATATCGCTAAAAATTAATAAACTAAAATTAATGTCTTCTTTTTTAACACCATAAATTCTAACTAAAAATTTTATAAAATTCTTTATAAGTTCCGGGTCTGTATTGCTTAATCTTATAGAAGTTTTGTTTTTTTTATTGCCTTCTCCCCAATATAATCCTAATCCCAATCCAAATAATTTTATTTCCTCTTTTGTTAATTTCTTTTTTATTTTGAAAGGGTCTCCCCGTGGATTATGTTTTATATAAATTGCTTCGCTAATTGATCTTTTTGGAATATTATATTTTTTAAACCAATAATTTATTCTATTTTCTGAACAATTAAATAACTTAGAAATTTCAAAGGCAGATCTTTTTTCGCTAAGATATAATTTTTTAAGAATAAAAGATGATAATTCCATAAGTAACTTATACAGTATAAGTTACCCGCTCATAATAGTCAAGTAAGTACTATACATAGTATTAGTCTACCAATAAATTTAAAATGGAACCGTCCCCGAGACTTGAACCCGGAACCCACTGTTTATCCCGATGTTCTAAAATTTTTACCTGAGCCACCTCCGAGATTTGAACTCGGAACCTTCACTTTACAAAAGTGTTGCTCTGCCGTTGAGCTAAGGTGGCAAAATTTTTAGAACATCTTGGTGCGCAGGGCAGGATTCGAACCTGCGTAGCCGCAAGCGCCCCGCTTACAGCGGGGTGCGGTTGACCCCACTGAATTGTGCTGGGAGTAGGATTCGAACCTACGTAGCCATAAAGGCGTCAGATTTACAGTCTGATGCGATTGACCGCTCCGCCATCCCAGCTTATAAATTTTTTATTAATTTTTCAAAAGCATCCCCGCCTTTATAACTTTTAATCAATCACTCACGCGCTAATGCCTCTAATTTTGTAGTGTATATCTCACTATACACTAATTCAAGTGGCCTCCTGCGACTAGTTGAAACATTTCCACCATTATTATGCCTATCAATTCTTTTTTCTAAATTAGATGTACAACCAATATAAAATTTCCCATCTTTTAAACTACGAAGTACATAAACATACCACATATTACTCAGATAAGGCGCCCCGCTTACAGCGGGGTGCGATTGACCGCCTACCGCCTTTGGCGGGGCCCCGCTTTAGCGGTGGTCCGCCATCCCAGCTTTTATATCAATTGAGTTTAAACAAATAAATTGAAATGTTCAATGACGAATCACTTCGTTAATCCATTGCCGTTACTTCCGTTATCGCCGTTTTTCTTAAATTTATTAAGCTGCCGGCTTACCATATTGTCCGTTTTCATCAAAATCAATTTTATTTTCCGAAGTGTTTTCTCGGAAAAAGCGTTGATCGCCGCGTCAATCTTTTCAAAAGGAAAAGAACTAAGCCGATTAGTTTTCGTTTTTGAGGTATTAACGGTTTCGCTAATCCGAGGCAAAGCCCGAGCCGCCAAAAAAATCACCGTTCCCAGACTGACCATTATAAAAATTTGAAGAATGAAATCGTACATAATTTTATTTACAGTTCGTATCGGCAAAATCTTTCTACTTTAACATTCTCCCCCACTCTGGCGATGGCATCTTTTATTAAATCATTTATAGTCATCGCTTCGTTTTTGATATAGGGCTGGGAAAGCAAATTTTCAACATCGGCGGGCTCCATCGAGGCAATCTGCATAACCAAGCTATGCGCCAATCCTTTAAAGACATCCGAACGGGCCACAAAATCAGTTTCACAGCGAAGCTCCAGCATAACCCCCACCCGGTCATTATGGATATAGGTTTCAAGAAGCCCCGCACCTGTTGAACGGTCTGATTTTTGCTCCACCTTGACCAATCCCCATTCCTTAATAAGGGCGACGGCTTTGTCAAAATCGCCTTTCACCTCGGCATACGCTTTCTTGCAAGACATCACGCCGGCGCCGGTTGCGTCTCTGAGTTTTTGAATAACTTCAATATTGACTTTGGTCATTATAATAATTAAAAAAATTATTGAGTTTTGCCTGCCTCACGGGGAACTGAAAGCTCTCCCGCAGGTTCGGCGCCTTTGATAAAGGCCGGTTCCAAGTATTTAAGAATCCAATCAATACTGGCTTTGCTGTGGTCGTTAGCGGGAATCGGATAATCAACTTTTGAGGGGTCGCAATCGGTTGACATAACGGCGATGACCGGAATCTTCAAGAGTTTAGCTTCGTGGACCGCGTTCTTGTGTTCTATAGTGTCAATCACAAACAAAATATCCGGCAATTTATTGAGATAAACTAATCCGCTGAAGGCCTTTCCCATTTTAGTTATTTCTTTGTCTATTTTCACCCGTTCTTTTTTGGTATATTTGTCCAATTCGCCCTGCTCTTTTTTGGCTTTCAAACCCAGATAATAATTCACCCGCTGGTTGATAATTTTAAAATTGGTTAAAATCCCGCCCAACCAACGCTGCGTCATAAAAGGTAAATTATGTTTTTGGGCAAAATCTTCAATGAGTTTCTGGGCGGCCGGCTGAGTGCCAACCATGCACACCGTAGCTCCCTGGCCGGTTTTCTCTTTAAGAAAATCTTTGGCTTTGTCCAGCGCCGAAATAACGGCTTTAAGGTCAATTAATTCAATACCGTTGCGGGTGGAAAAAATATGCGGCTTCATCTTGGGGTTGGTCTTGGCTTTTTTGTGGCCGTAAATTATGCCCGCTTCAAGCATTTCCTTAAAATGACTATTTTGGGTTATGTCTAATTCTGTTTCTATCATACCCAGTTAACTCAACTCCGACATATTATAGATATATCGAAGTTGATAATTAATGATTTTGTTTTATTTGATTAATATTGACCTTTGTCCAGCACTCGGTTCGTCTAAATTTTTACAAAAATTTAGTGAACCATCGGAGTTGAGTTACTGGGCATAAAAGAAAAGAATACCAAAATTATTCTGCGGGGTCAACCCCGTATGGCAACTTTGATTTCCCTAAAAACCTTTCCCGCCAGCCATTTCCGTTCAGATAAATTATATTCGCTCGTCCTCAGAAAGTAACGAAAAATATCGAACTCAACCTCCGCTTCGCCCCGCTAAGCGGGGCTTCACTTCGGGATTCAAACAGCGATATTTTTCTACTTCTTTCGTTCTCGCTCGGTAATTTATGACTTCACTCCAACAGGCTGGCTAAGAAAAGTTTTTAGGGAAAGAATGTCAGCAAACCAAACTTGTCTGAGAAAATATCCCGCAGGCGGCCAAAGATTGGTCTCCGCTTTGCGGAGTTTGGACGCTGAGGGTTGCCGTCCCGATGCCTTCAGGCATCGCGGATCCACGATTTTGCTTCAGCAAAATCGGGACTGGAGCAAAATTATTCTGGTTTTCGAAGGCAAGTTTGGTTTGCTTGAAACAGGGGGGGGCTTTGGCCGATGGAAGAAAGTTTAAGGATAATAAATCAACCCCTTTTTCGTTGGTGGTTGACCCGCCACTTGGTTATCGCCGCATGATTGCCGGATAATAAAACTTTCGGCGCCGGATATTTTTTGCCTTTATGAATAAAAATTTCCGGCCGGGTATAAGCCGGCACGCCGACGCCCAGACGTTTTTCCTCAAGCGATTCCTCTTTCCCTAAAACTCCGGGGATACGGCGGGAAACGGCGTCAATCAAAACCATCGCCGGTAATTCGCCGCCGCCCAGAACATAGGGGCCGATAGACAAATTTTCAATTTTCAATTTTAAATTTTTAATTACTTTTTCTGTTCGCGCATCAATCCCTTCATAGCGGCCGCAGATAAAAATTAGTTGCTGATAATTTTTAGCCAAATCAGCGGCTATTTTATTGTTAAATTGTTTCCCTGTCGGCGTAAATAAAATCACCTTTATTTTTGATTTTTTATTTTTTATTTTTGATTTTAAAGATTGAACCGCTTTTACAAGTGGCTCAATCTTGATTACCATTCCCGGCCCGCCGCCATAAGGTTTGTCGTCAACTTTCCGATGTGTGTCTTCGGTAAAATCCCGAAGATTATGAATTTTAATTTCAAGCGAACCCTTTTCTTGAGCTCGTTTTAAAATTGACTCATTTAGGTAAGAAAAAGCTTCGGGAAAAATTGTAATGATATTAAAAACCATGTAGATAGGGAAAAAATCCAATCACACAAAAACCGCGCTGTTAATGAATAATAGCACGGTTTTTGATGGGTTTGAATTCTTTTTATTAGAACTTCAAATCTTCAACAACTTTCTGGACTCCTTCGCTGGGCTGAGGAGGGAAGTGAGTGCTGCCTTCGGGTTCTTCAATTTTAAGATTAACCCGGGCATTGTTTTTCACGCCTACGATCCGCAACAGAGAACGAATAGATTTAGCTGTCGCGCCCTGGCGGCCAATCACTTGGCCCATGTCCTGGGGGTTAACTTTCAAAGAAAGCAAAACTCCCATCTCATCTACCTTGCGCTCAATCTTGACGTCGTCAGGATTGTCAACAATGGCTTTGATAAGAAATTCAAGGAACGCCTGATAATCACCTGTCATACTGAGTTTCTAGATTTCTAGTTTTTTCAATAATATTCGACCTTTTTTCTAAACATCCAAATTTTCAAAAAATTAAACTTTCTGTTTTTTTAACAGATTTTTCATACTCGGAGTCGGTTGGGCGCCGCTTTTTGTCCAATAATCAACCCGCTCCGTATTAATTTTAAACTTATTAGTATGCGGATTATACCAACCCAAGTCCTCAACAAAGCGGCCGTTAATTTTTGAACGTTTCTCGGCAATAATAATTCTAAACGAGGCCTGGCCCTTTTTCCCTATTCTTTTTAATTTGATGGCTAACATGCGAATTTTATTAAATTTTTGAGCAAAGCGATGAAAATTTATCTATAAAATTCAGCACCCCGCCCTTTCTTGATTATTAATTGACTTTAATTTTATTTCAAAATCATATATTTAACCAAAATATTAGTCAAGAGAAGAGAATGAAAGGGCGGGGTTGAGATTCGACAGCTAAAAAATTTTCGCTTTCGGCTCAATTTTTTAGGTCGAACTCTCAAGCTTCAACGACAGGATTTTGGAAACGCCGTCTTCGCCCATAGTGATTCCGTATAAAACATCGGCCACGCCCATAGTGGAACGGTTATGAGTAATGATGATAAATTGGGTTTTCTCGGAAAAATTTTTAATCAATCCCGCGAACCGCTGGGCGTTGCGGTCGTCCAAAGCCGAATCAATTTCGTCTAACACCAAAAACGGCGGCGGATTAACCGAGATTAAAGCGAAAAGCGCCGCCATGGAAACCAAGCTTCTTTCTCCGCCGGAAAGCATCTCCAAACTGGTGATTCTTCTTCTCGGCAAATTTAACTCAATTTCTATCCCCGCTTCTTCAATGACCGACGCCGGCTCAAGCTCGGCGGCATTCCCGCCTTCTTCTCCGTTTAATTCATTGTCTTGTTCAATTTCTGATTTCACTTCTTGAGTTTTCATTTTCAATTTCGCTTTTCCCCCGCCGAACATCAGCCGGAAATAATTTTCAAATTCTTTATTGATTAATTTAAGCGCTTCGGCAAAATCAGAACGGATTTTCGCGTCCAAATCTTTAACCAAGGTTTTGAGATCGGCCGAGGCCTTTTCCAAATCGGCTGACTGGCGCGATAAAAACTGATAGCGTTCTTCGGTTTCCTCGGCTTCCTTGACGACGGCCGGGTCAATATCGCCGATACTCGCCAGATTGGTTCGCAATCTGAACATTTTCCTTTCTATTTCGGACAGGTCTGAAATATTTATCGGCTGGATACCGGAAAAATCGCCAAATTCTTTCACCGACCGGCCGATTTGATTCAACTGGATTTCCAAATCCTGAAATTTCAGATTCGCTTTTTCTTTTTCAAAGAAAATTTTATTTCTTTCGTTTTCTAAACGATTGATTTCCTCTCTTTTTTCTTCAACGGTTTTAAAACTTTCAATCAAACGTTTTTCGTTCTGCGTCAACTGCGATAATTCGGCGTTTAAGGTTTCAAGATTTTTAATAATTTTCTCTTTTTCTTCTTTTATTCTTAAAAATTCTTCTTTTTTCTCCAGGGATTTATCCGGAACGGAGAAAAATTTGTTGATTTTTTCAATCCCCTGCTCCAAATTTATTTTTAATTTTTCCAATTGCTCAAGCGGCAAACTTAATTCCAGCAAATTTTTGATTTCTTTGATAAGTCCAAGCAAATCTTTCACCTGATATTCAACTTCTTCCGGAGCGGCGGAAGCCAGTATCTCCAGTTTGGCTTCAAGGCGGCCGAGTTCTCTTTGGCGCTCGGAACGCTTAGTCAATAAATCGCCTGACCGCGACCTCAACTCATCAATTTTCGCCAGTTCTCCCTGAAAATTTTCCAATTCTTTCTGTTTTTGCCGGATTTCTTTTTCCAAAGACGCCAAGGGATCATTAAGGGCGGCTAAAGTATTTTTTATTTCCGCCAATTTAAAAGAAAAATAATTGTTTTCCAAACTCTTCAGTTCTTCTTCAAACTCACTCCGTTTTTCCCATTTGCCGGTCTGGCGCCGAAGCATTCTTAAATGCGGTTGAATTTCTTCAACCATTGATTTGATTTTTTCCAGATTGATTACCGTGTTCCCCAACTGATTTTCGGACTGGGTTTTTTTAATTTGGAATTCTCTCAACCCGATTATTTCTTCAATCATCTGCTGGCGTTCAAGCGGCGAACTTTTCACGAAAATATCGCTCTGCCCCTGGTTGACGACAGTGAACCCCTTCGTACCCAATCTGGATTTCGCCAACAATTCAATAATATCTTTCAAACGAACGGGTTCCTGGTTTAGGAAAAATTCGGAAACTCCGGAACGGTCAACCTTGCGGGTCAAAACCACTTCTTCAAAATCAATCGGCAGCCAATGAGAACTGTTGTCAAAACAAAGAGTGGCCTGGGCCAACCCCAGCGCCGCTTTTTTAGGCGTTCCGGAAAAAATCAGGTTTTCAATTTTTTCGCCGCGAAGCTGTTTGGCTTCCCGCTCACCCAGCATCCAGCGAAGAGCGTCAACTATATTGGATTTGCCGCTGCCGTTGGGCCCGACGATGCCGACCACCCCGGCCGGAAATTCCAAAACCGTCTTCTGGGCAAAAGATTTAAAACCGCTTAATTCAAGACGTTTTAAAAAAATAGACATACCAATCTAATCAACCGCTAATTTGGTCTTTTATTTCCATCTCGTTGTTTTTTTGAAAACTTTTTATTATCGGTTCAAAATTTCCGTCCATAATGCTTTCTATGTTGTGCCATTTTTTGCCGATGCGGTGGTCGGTGATTCTATCCTGCGGAAAATTATAAGTTCTGATTTTTTCCGACCGGTCGCCCGAGCCAATTTGCTCTTTGCGTATCGCTCCCAATTTTCTATGCTCTTCTTCTTGTTTGAATTCAAAAAGCTTGGCCCTGAGAACACTCATGGCGCGGTCTTTGTTCGCGGATTGCGAACGATCAACTTGAGAAGCGACAACCACTCCGCTCGGTTTATGCACAATCCTGACCGCGGTTTCCACTTTATTGACATTTTGCCCGCCGGGGCCGGACGAACGGAAAAAAGAAATTTCCAGATCCGAGGGATTTATCTGAATCTGCGTCGGCTTCACTTCCGGCAAAACCGCCACCGAAATCGTCGAGGTGTGGACCCGGCCAGCTTTTTCCGTTGCCGGAATCCGCTGAACCCGGTGAACGCCGGATTCAAATTTCAAAGCGTCATAAACTCCTTCACCGCTAATTTCCGCCACCAAAGATTTATATCCGTTTAATGAACTTTGATGGGAATCCAAAATAACAAAACGCCAGCCCTTATTCGCTGAAAATTTCTGGTAAGCCCGGGCTAAATCCGCGGCAAAAATAGCGGCTTCGTCGCCGCCGGCTCCGGCTCGTATTTCCAAAATTATTTTATTCATTTTTTAGCTTACTATTGTAATTCCACGATCGTGGAATTACAATAGTAAATCAATTCAAATTGAAAATTAGAAAAATGCCTTAAACGACTGCTAATACTTATTGAATATCCTCAAATTTTTTTCAACCACTTTTTTCATTTCCGTAATCACTGATGCCATTATTTTATAAGGCGCGATTTCTTCGGGATTATCCTTCAAGCTTTTTTCCAGGGCTTCCCGCCAGGCCAGCCGGATTTCGGTATTAATATGAATAATGGAAATACCGGCGTCAATAGACGCAATAAAATCTTTGTTGCTGATTCCGGAACCGCCGTGTAAAACCAAAGGAGCGTCGCTGACCTCCTTAATGTCCTTGATTCTTTTAATGTCTAAATTCGGATTAGGCGCGTTTTTAAACATTCCGTGAATATTGCCAACAGCCGCTGATAATAAATCAACTTTGGTTTCTTCAACAAATCTTTTGGCTTCTTCTGGTTTGGTAAAATCTTCGGGATTAATAGCCGCTCCTTTGGGAATTTCTTTCAAAATTTTGGAAGAAGCGCCGATAAACCCGATTTCTCCCTCAACTAAAATTTCCGGATTGATTGATTTGATAAAAATCACCGCCTCCTTGGTTTTTTTGAGATTCTCTTCAAAAGATAAGGCGGAAGCGTCAAAAATAATGGCGTCATAGCCGGCTAAAACCGCTTCTTTGGCTTTTTCCAGGGAATGAATGTGGTCGCCGTTTACAAAAATCGGGTAATCAAATTCTTCTCTCAAGCTTTTAACTAAAGTCGCGGCTTGCTTAAAACCGACATAATCCCCTTCGCCCTCGGAAGTGCCGATAATTAACGGGATTTTTTTATTTTGCGTTTGGGATAATTCCTGTCCGGCTTCAAAAATCGCTTTTAACTGCTCCAAACTGGAAATATTAAAATGCCCAAGGGCTATTTTCTTTTCTTCGGCTTCTTTAATAAATTCAAGTAAAGATTTCATAATTTCCCTAAATTCTAAATCCTATATTCTAAATTCTCATACTATACCTCAAACCAGCCCTTGATGAAATTTTCTTTGATCAGCTCCTCGAATTTTTCCCGGCCGAAATAACTGATGAAAATTTTGTTCCAAAGCGCTTCCTGATGGTGATACAAGTATTTAATCATTTCCTTTTCCTTGACCAAGCTCATCACGGTATCCACCAAATTAAAACTGACAAGAATTTCTCCGCCGGTTTCTATTTTGAAAAAATCGCCGATCCAATCCAGGTCTTTCCAGAAATCCAGGCCTTCAATTTTAGCTAAGTTTTCTTCGGCGCGGTCCCAATGGAGAGCTTCCGGGTTAACATGTGGAAGAAATAGACGATGGTCATTTTCGTCGTCTTTAGCCAAGTAGCGCTGAACAATCGAAAAAGAACGGTGTTCGTCAGAAGAAGGAGCCGGCAGATTATCCAGAACATCTCCCCGCAAAAGCGAAATAAAATTTTTGGGAAATTCTTTGGGATTATTTTGGGC
>JAVHOD010000037.1:0-1244 GCA_036169835.1 Minisyncoccota bacterium
CCCAGGGTGGTTATTTTTTCGGCGCTGCTTTTTTCTTTAACCTGTTTTGAGAAGGGTTTGTAAAAATCGCCCAGTGTTTTTGCGTATTCTCTTTTCCCTTCGGCGATTTCGTCAAGCTCGTCTTCCATTTTAGCCGTGAAAGAGTCGGCAATGATATTGCCGAAATTTTTTTCCAGAAAGTCGCTGACGACCTCACCGGTGTCGGTGGGGTGAAGTGTTTTTTGGATTTTTTCCACGTAGCCGCGGTCCTGGATTGTTTTGATGATTGCCGCGTAAGTGCTTGGCCGGCCGATGCCGCGTTTTTCCAGTTCCTTGACCAATCCGGCTTCGGTGTATCTTGACAGCGGCATTGTTTCTTTTTTCTCGGCTTCAATTTTTTCCAGATTAAGAGCGTCGCCCTCGTTGGTTTTGGGGAGTTCTATTTCTTTGCCGCTTGCTTCCGGGTCAACCGCGAGCCAGCCGTCAAAGAGCGTCCGTGAACCGGTCACGGTGAAGTCGGGGATATCTTTGCTTTCTATATTGGCGGAAATTTTGGTTTTTAATATTTTTGAGTCGCTCATTTGGGAAGCGACGGCCCGTTTCCAGATTAATTTATAAAGTTTTTTTTCTTCTTCGGTATTGCCGGCCGACTCCACGGAAAAATTGCTTGGCCGGACGGCTTCGTGCGCTTCCTGGGCGTTTTTGCTCTGGGTTTTGTAAGCCCTGTTTTCCAAATAGTTTTTCCCCAGTTTTTTTAATATGGTTTTTGATATTTCTTCAATTGCTTTGGTCGCCATATTTAAGCTGTCGGTTCGCATATAAGTGATATGGCCCGCTTCGTAGAGCTGTTGGGCAAAATACATTGTCCGTGACGGCGAGAGGCCCAGCCGGGAGCTCGCGGTTTGCTGCAGCGTGGACGTGATAAACGGCGGCAGCGGCGAGCGCCTGGTCTCTTTTTCTTCAATGCCGGTCACGGACCAGCCTTCTTTTTTGCCTTTTTCAAGAATTTCATTCACGTCTTTTTCGCTGCGCGGTTCCACAGAACAGACGAGCGAGAGCATTCCCTTTTTGTCGTTTTTAAAATCAGCCGTTATGGTCCAATAGTTTTCCGGCTTAAACGCGCGGATTTCCCGCTCGCGCTCCATAATAATGCGGAGGGCGGGAGATTGGACGCGGCCGGCCGAAAGCCCGTATCTGACTTTTTTCCAGATAAGGCCGCTTAAATCGTAGCCGACGAGCCGGTCTAAAACCCGGCGGGCTTCCTG
>JAVHOD010000037.1:1344-3123 GCA_036169835.1 Minisyncoccota bacterium
GGGGTTTAAACTCATGCTTGATATCAATGGCTTGTTTGTTGTTTTTCGGCAAATCGCGGATGTGCCCGACCGAAGATTTCACGGTGTAATTTTTGCCGAGATATTTTGAGATGGTTTTTGTTTTGGTCGGGGACTCAACGATAACGAGATTCATAAAATTATTTTACTAAAGAATATTTTCCCAAAGTTTCTTTGATTATACCCTTGATAACCAAGAAAGCGATGGTTTTATTAACGACTTGCGAGTCCAGTTTAGTTAATTCAATTATTTTGTCAATAGAAAGCGATTTTTTATTTTTCGGAAATATTTTTAAAATCAATTCTTCTTCGGGGCTGAAATCCTCTTTTGAGGTTATCGGGTTGATATCCAAATCATCTAAAATATCTTGAGCGGAAACGGCCAAACGCGCTCCTTCCCGGATTAACCGATGCGAACCGGCATAATTATAATGATTAGCCGGGCCGGGCACTATGAAAACTTCCCGGTTTTGTTCCAGAGCCAACCGGGCGGTTACCAAAGAACCGGAGCGTTCCGGGGCCTCCACTACGATGGTCGCCAGGCATAAGCCGCTGACAATCCGGTTGCGGGCCAAAAAGTTGGAAGGGAAAGCGGGTTGGTCGGGAGCGTATTCGGAAATTATCGCTCCGTTCAGTTCCAAAATCTTTTCAGCCAGATTTTTATTCTGGCTGGGATAGATTTTATTCAAGCCATTGCCTAAAACCGCCAGAGTTTTTCCCTTGGCCGCCACTACGCCTTCATGGGCCGCGGTGTCAATTCCCATAGCCAAGCCGCTGACAATGACACAGCCGGCCTCGCTTAGCTCCTTGGCTAAGGTTTTGGCGAGTAAACAGCCGTTGGGCGTGGCTTTACGGGTGCCGACAATGGCGAGGTGGGGGGATTTTTCGTTTGACAGATTTCCTAAGATATATAAGTTTGCCGGCGGGTCCGGAATTTGTTTTAAAAGAAAAGGATAGCTGGAATCCTTCGGGGTAATTTTTTTAATTTTTTTGTTGTTCAAATCGGATTATTTTGTTATTATAAGAGCAATGACTAATTTTAAGCAAGAATTGATGAAAAAATTGTCATTTGCTTTATTGATATTAATAATACCAGTTGTGGGTCTGGTTTTTTTGGGCACAGACATCGACCGCCGGGCCGAAGCAACCAAGACGCAACGGCAAAGCTTAACCGACCGTTCCGAAAGCTTGTCGCTCTATGCGAAGTTGCAAAGCCAGTCTACTGAAGCTGAATCTTATATTAGTGTTTTACAGAACGTGCTTCCGATCAGAGACCGTCTTCTTGATTTCCAAAGAGAGGCGGAACGGTTGGCGACTCAATCAGGGGTGGGTTTTGGATTTAATTTCATGACAGAGACGCCGTCAACCGCCACTGCGGCGGGCCGGATGGGGTTTAGTATGGTCAGCCAGGGCTCAATTTCTAAAATTTTTAACTTTATCAAATCAATGGAAAATAGCCGGTTCTTGGTAGGTTTCAGTAATTTTGATTTCACCGGTTCAACGGCAAACATCAACGGTGAAGTTTTATTTCATTAAGTTTATAAATTATGCCGAAAACAAAACAATTAAAATCCAACCAGGAATTGACTTTTTTAATAGTAGCGGTTTTAATGTTAATTATCCTTATTGCTATTATATCTTGGAATTTAGGTTTTCTGGCTAAAAACTTGAATATGGCCTTAAATCCCAATGTATTAAAGCAACCAACGGTTACCCAATTTAACATTGATGGGTTCAAAAAATTGGGCCTGACAAAATCTT
>JAVHOD010000038.1:0-3059 GCA_036169835.1 Minisyncoccota bacterium
CACTATTATAACAAATCAGTCCTTCGTTGTCGCTAAAGGCATTAATTAAAGACGAGGAAACAAAATTTCTCCCTTTTTTAACAAGGCGATTTTAGCGCCGGTTTCCGGCAGAAACGGACTTAAAATATCAACCAAAGAATTTAGAATAGCGGCTAAATTGGAAACAATTTGAATTTTTATTTTTAAATCCGACAATTTCCAAACCTGGGTCTGATTAATATATTTATCGCCGAAAGCGATTAAATCCCAAATGGCGGTCAGGGCTTCGTTAAATTTGAATTCTTCCAATTTCTGGTCTGCTATTTTTTTGGTTTCTTTTATTTTTTCATCAATATCCTTATCAACCTTCAAAACTTTAATTTCCGGCAATTGGAACTTCAAGGCCAAAATCCGGGCGGCAAAATTCCCCAAACCATTGGCTAAATCGGTGTTATATCTGATTTTAAATTTGTCCAAAGTGAAATCGCCGTCTTCGGTTGATGAAAATTCTCGTAATAGAAAATAACGAACGGCGTCAACTCCATATTTATCAACTAATTCAACCGGGTTAGGCAATGAAATGCCCGATGATTTACTAATTTTTTCCCCGGCGAGATTAATAAAACCATGAATAAAAATATGTTCAGATGTCGGCAATCCTGCCGATATTAACATAGCCTGCCACATCGCCGCTTGTTGTCTTAAATTATCCTTGCCAGCAACTTGAATTGCGTTAGGTTTTTGTTTTGTTCCCCAAAATGACTCAAATTTTTTTTGATTTTCGGGCCAACCCAAACAAGATATATAATTTATTAAAGCATCAAACCATACATACATTACTTGGCTATCATCTCCCGGAACTGGTATCCCCCATGGCATTTTATTTTTTAAACGGGAAATACTAAAATCTTTTAATCCCTTTTTAACGAAGTTATAAATTTCTTTTTGCCTATGGAGAGGAATTACAAAATTTGGATTTTTGTCATAAAGATCCAATAATGTTTTTTTATATTTTGAAAAACGAAAAAAATAATTCTCTTCCTCTAACAATTCGATTTCTCTGTCCGGATGAAAGGGGCATTTACCATTTACTAATTCTGAATCAGTTTTTTCTAATTCACAACCAACACAATATTTTGCTATATATTTCTTCTTATAAATATCAGTGTTGGCTTCGCATCTTTTCCAAAATTCTTGCGCCGCTTTTATATGTTGAGGATCTGTAGTTCTGATAAAATTGTTATATGAAAGATTTAATTTATTTCTCAGTAAAGAAAATTTTGCCGCATATTCATTGCAATAATCCTGGGGATCTCTTTTCTCGGCTACTGCTTTCTGATAAATTTTTAAACCATGCTCATCTGTGCCCGTATTAAAAAAAACCTCCTTTCCTGAATTTGTCTGATATCTGGCGATAACATCAGCCTGTATAATTTCTAAAGCAAACCCCACGTGCGGAGCCGCATTAACATATGGTAGCGTAGTTGTAATATAGAACTTATTAGGCATGGATTTAATCCAAAAATAAATGAAGTAAAAATCAGGGAAAGCGCGATAAACTAAATGACCGAAAAACGCATCTTCTAAGTCTGCTTTTTCTTTTTCACGCTTTGCTCAAATATTTCCTGGAAAAAAATAGCCGCCGGGATAGCCAAAAGAAACCCGATTAAACCGGCGATTTGGGTTCCGATTAATACGGCTAACAAAACTACCAACGGAGGCAAATCGGCCATCTTTTTCATTATTAAGGGAGTAAACAGGATTCCCTCTAATTGATGGATTATCACGAAAAATATTGCCACCCAAATGGCCAGCGTCCAGGAATCGGTCAGGGCGACAAGCGAAGCGATTGCGCCGGCGAAAATTGGGCCGACTAACGGGACATTGCTCAAAACCGCGGTCAACAAAGCCAGAGTGCCGCTATATTTTACTCCCATAAAATACAAGCCCAACCAAGTAAACAAGCCGATTATAATTGACAAAATTATTCTCCCCTGGAACCACCCGCCGATTCTGGCGGTAGATTTATTAATAATGGATATTATCCGGTCTTCATAACTTTCCGGGAGAATGCTCCGGAAAAAATTTTCTATCCCCTTTTCTTCAACGGTCAGATAAAAAGCCAAAACCAGGCAAGTGATCGCCAGAAATATGCCGCCAAAAATGGAAAAAATCAAATTAAATATGGTGGTGGCGCCTTGAGCCAAAACATCAAAGGCCGCTTTAAGATTAATGATGAATTGCTGGATTAATTCCCCTAAAATATTATGGCTGCCGATTTTAGAAATCGTTTCATTGAAATTAGTAATAAAATTGCCGAACTGATGAATGATAAGGGGAACAACCAGCCAAAGAAATACTCCTAAAATCGCTAAAATCAAAACAAAAACAAAAGACGTCCCCAGGAAACGGGCGACTTTCTTTTCGGAAAGATAATCGACAAAAGGCCGGCAAATCGCGGAAATAACGATGGCTAAAGCCAAAAGAATCACAATCTCCCTGATAAAATAGAGAGAAATCAACACCAAAACGAATGCCAGAATCCGCCAAAGACTGGCCCAAGTAATTTCAAAATATCGCTTTTCCATTAATTCAATTCTACTTCAAAGACAGAATCTTTTCAAACCGAGCCGGCTCTTCAAAGGGGCCGATTAAAGCCAGATTAAGTTTTGAGTCCTGAAAAATGTCATTGGCTATTTCCCTGATTTCCCCGCTTTTAACTTCCTGGATTTTTTTAATCAGCTCCCGGGGGGTAATAATTTTTCTGGCGAGAATTTCCTCAATGCCGTAAAAACCGGCCAACTGGTCAGAAGTTTCAAGCCCCATAACCAAATGACCGATTAAATGGTTTTTGGCCCGTTTAAGTTCTTTTTCGCTTACGGGTTCGCAAATTAATTTTTTAAATTCTTCAAGTATTGCTTCAATGACTTCATTAATTTTATTGTGGTCAACGCCGGCTGAAGCCGCTAAATAGCCGTGGTCGGTATAAAGGCCGGCATCGGCATTGACATAATAAGCCGCCCCCATTTCTCCCCTGATTTTCTGAAACAGCCGCGAGCTTAAACCGCCGCCCAAAATGT
>JAVHOD010000039.1:0-3011 GCA_036169835.1 Minisyncoccota bacterium
TTTATAAAGCGGTTCATATTCCAATCCCGCTAATCTTTTGCCGGAAATTTTTTCTACTGTTCTAATCTCTTCATTATTTATCGCCGGGGGCAGATTATAAGACCAGAGATATTCGCCGTTGACTTCGTATTTCGCATAAGTCAATTTCGGATTAACGGCGATGGCGACGTTGGCGGTTAAAGTCCAGGGAGTGGTTGTCCAAACCAAAAAATAAGTATTTTTTTCTTCTTTGACCGGAAATTTAACATAAACCGAAGGATCTTCGGCTTCCCGATAGCCCTGATTGACTTCAAAATTGGATAAAGGCGTACCGCAGCGGAAACAATAAGGCGTCACCCGAAAATCTTTATAAATCAGTTTTTCTTCCCAAAGTTTTTTGAAAACCCACCAGACCGATTCCATGTAGGAATTGTCCAGGGTGGTGTAAGCATTCCCGTAATCAGCCCAGCGGCCCACTCTTTCAAGGGTTTTCTCCCATTCTTTCCGGTAGCGGAAAACCGAATCGCGGCAGGCGGCGTTGAATTTTTCAATGCCGAATTTTTCAATGTCTTTCTTACCTTTGAGATTCAATTGTTTTTCAATTTCGGTTTCCACGGGCAAACCGTGAGTGTCCCAGCCCACCCGGCGTTCAACCTTGAACCCGGCCATTGTCTGAAAACGAGTCACCGCGTCTTTAATGACGGTGGCTAAAATATGGCCGTAATGAGGTAAGCCGTTAGCAAAAGGCGGCCCGTCATAAAAAGAAAAAAGCGGTTTCTTCTCCCGTCTCTTCAGAGATTTTTCAAAAATTTTGTTTTCTTCCCAGAATTTCAGGATTTTTTCTTCAAGCTCGGAATTTTTCAGATTCTTCAAATCTTTGAACATGCATTAAATATATAGAAATTGTAAGATTTACTCAAGACAAAGAATAACCCCCGCAACGGGCGTGCCGGCCTTATTCCATACTCAATTAGCGATATACTTAAGTATATCGCAGGGCTGGAAAATCAATCGTAAATTATTGTAAAATATCTGAAACCTTTCATTACAAATGAAAACGTTTCTTAATTAAGAAGCAATGAAAAAAATATTTCTTGAAACGGATTACAAGATAGGCGAGCATTGGAAGTTGAATCTTGAGGGAAGGTTCGTTGACGAGACGGCGTTGAGTGTTGGGGCGACTTACAGGTTCTAATTTCTTTTGCTTGATATAACCGCGAGCAGAGATTAAAACGGGCGGCTGTCTCTATCTTCCACATTTACTTACTAATCGGGGCAAGAAGAATAAGTCATACATGAGTACGTCTGGCAAGTTAATACATCAAATACTTGTAATTCGCCGGAGGGGGCCCAAGTGTTATACCAAGTTGAACCATCCCACCTGGCGGTGTGCCAGTTGCTAGGTTTAGTCGTCCAGGATGCTGCCCGCGCAAAGCCCAACGCTCGGCAGATCAAGTGCGCGTTTGTCGCGGAAGCTTCAGCTTGGCTAGACTGGTATTTAGGTTGTGCAACCCCTATGGCAATGGCCATACCGGTAATATTGGCAGTAGTCGCGGAAACGAAAACCAGACCTGCCGATATGTAGGCACCGCCATATAACTGTCCCTGCTGTGTAAAAACTGCTCCTTGTACCGCTAAATTACCTGCCACATCTAATTTTTGATCAGGCACCGTCGTCCCGATGCCGACATTACTAGAAGAAGCGATATATAGAGAATTAGCCGAAGCGCCAGAACCAACACCAATAATACCGCCGCCGGTAGTCGGGTTGCCGGTAGGATTGTTAAAAGCCAAAACAATGACGCCGACTATGAGGCCGACTGTTAACCCCGAACCAAGGTTAAAAACAAACCTTGGAAAATGAGGTTTTACTCTCTCTCTCTCTCTCTCTCTCGGGAACTGTTGACTAAAGATTTGAAGAAGTGAATTAGTTTCATAATAACATTATAGCATACCCGGTAGTAGAAACTCGATTGTTATTTACAATAATATGACCTTTGAACAATTCTATGGAATTGTTCAATTGATAATCAAGACAAACAAAACTAAGAATGCCTTATCACCATCACATCGCCATCGCAAACTTCATAATCCTTGCCTTCAATTCTAACCAGGCCTTTTTGTTTCGCCTTTACCCAGCCGCCGGCTTCCAATAATTTTTCCCAATTAACCACTTCGGCTCTGATGAATTTATTTTCAAAATCGGTGTGAATAACGCCGGCAGCTTCAGGCGCTTTGGCTCCTTTTTTGATGGTCCAGGCCCGGGTTTCGTCTTCGCCGGTGGTCAAAAAACTGATTAGCCCGAGTATTTCATACGCCTTTTTAATTAAATCGTTCACGCTTTGCTCCCTGCCTAAATCCGCTATCAAGTAATCGGCTTTAAGGGATTTAATCTTGGCTTTTAATTCCTCGGAAACGTCTCCGGCCGCGCCGTTTAAAAGATAAATCTGCGGTTTTGAAGTCAAAAGATTCAATTCTTCTATAACCGGTTGACTTATCAAATCTTTATCAAGATTAACCGCTAAAATATTTTTATTCAGCCCGTCTTGAATTTTTTTAACCGTTTCAAAATCTTTTATTTTTTTATTATCACCCGTCCTAATCTCCCCTTCCAGTTTGGCGATTCTTTTCTCAACAATTTCCAAATCTTTCAAAATCAGTTCCGTGTTAACGATTTCCATGTCTTTTATGGGGTCAACCCTGTTTTCAACATGGATAATCTCGCCCGTCTTGAAGCACCTGACGACTTCAACCACGGCATTTACTTCCCGGATATGCGACAAAAACTGGTTGCCCAGACCCTCACCTTTATTGGCGCCTTTAACCAAACCGGCAATATCGTAAAATTCCACCACCGCCGGAATGACTTTTTTGGATGCGTTTAATTTCGCCAATTTCTCCAATCTTTCATCGGGCACGGGAACCACGCCGACATTAGGGTCAATGGTGGCAAAAGGATAATTGGCGATATTGACTTCCTGTTTAGTTATTAATTTAAATAGCGTTGACTTGCCGACATTAGGCAACCCGAC
>JAVHOD010000040.1:0-13294 GCA_036169835.1 Minisyncoccota bacterium
CTCTGCCTGAATAACTGCGGCGGCAAAGTCCAGCGTCTCAAATTCGGCGGCCGTTCGGCTCATTTCTGCCCGAGGTGCCAGAGGTAGGGGTTCTCCCAAATTTCCCTTCATCAGCCAAAGTCTTCGGGTTAGATAAATTATCCTCGCTCACTTCGGGAAGACCTTCCGGAATTCCTTCACCTCAATAAGATGGAATTCGCTTCGCTCATTATCTTATTGGGTTCAGTCAGTTCCGGCTTTCCTCTCGTTCGCTTCGGTAATTTATAACTAACCCTCTCGACAGGCTGAATTCAAGGAAGTTTGGGAGATTTTTTGGGAGGGGATTTTAATGTTATAATACCCAATATAGAGCTGGGAAATAATTAAACAAAAACATTTATGAATTATAAAAAATTAATTATTACGATATTAATCATCTTCGCAATTTCAATTTTTATCTATATCGCGAAACTTAACCAATACTATTTTAGCGAATTCGATAATTTAATAGTTAGATGCAATAAGTTTAGTGGTAATTGTGTTTTGCTAGACCCACAATTTTAGTAAAACAGTATATGCTTTATTATTTATTTCGTATATGTCAGAAATATGACCCAAGAAATAAAAAAGTGTGATGAGTGTGGATGCGAACTAAAACAGAGTGGACCCTACGCTCATAAAAAACTAGAAGGAAAACCAGCCCATAAAGGGCCGGATGAAATAAGTTTTTGGTGTACAAATAAAAATTGCAAAAATCTTAATAAAGATATTAAAGTGATAGAGTAATTTTGTTTTGCTGCCGAAAATTTAGTGTGGGAGTTATATTAACTATACGGCGTAATTGTTATCGTACGATTACGATATAGAATATTTTTCCTTATAAAATCTTATCAGTTGTTCTACTTCGGGTATGATTTTCGGGTTGGCGACGCCGACTTTGGTTCTTTCCTGAACTTTTTCCAAAGTGTCGGCGCCTTCCAAGACCGCCATCTCAATGTCTTTGTCTGTGGTTTTGGTATCGGGGTCAATAATCCGGCCTTCTTCGGGCACGATGCGGTTCATTTGGTTGGTTTGTCGGAAATAATCATTAATGGCGTTTCGCAGGGCCTTGTCGCCCAAAACCGAGCAGTGATATTTAATTTCGGGCAAGCCGCCCAATCTTTTGACAATATCCTGGGGTTTGATTTTTTTGGCTTTTTCCAGTTTCATTCCGCCTTTTTCCGTAAGCATTACCGAAAGCATGGAGGTGGAACCGATAGCGGCGCCGCAACCGAAAGTCCGCCAGCGGCATTGTTTTATTTTTTCGGTTTTAGGGTCAATAAAGAGCCAAAATCTCATAACGTCGCCGCAAGCCGGCGAACCGATCATCCCGGAAGCGTTGGATTTGAATTTTTTCTCTTCTTCCGGCTTCATAAAATTTTTAGGGCAAAAAAAGTGCTCCCGGACAGTTTTGCTGTAAACCCATGGAGTTTGCCCCCGGCCTAAAATATCTGATTTTTTGATTTTGGAAGTTTTTTTAATCATTTTTAAAAGGAAGGTTAATTGGTGAAAGTTGACGAAGTTTTTTAACGATTGGGGGCAGGATTTTTAAAACATAATCAATATCTTTTTTTGTCGTTTCCCGGCCCAGAGTCAGTCGTAAACTGCCGTGGATGATTTCGCGGGGCAAGCCGATGGCTTGGAGAACGTGGGAGGGTTGAAGGGTCTGGGAATGGCAGGCCGAGCCGGTGGAAGCGCAGATTCCGTATTGGTCAAGGTGTAAAAGCAGGGCTTCGCCTTCAATGTCCAATATAGTGATATTGACGTTATTAGGCAATCTTTTTTCGGGGTGGCCGTTGAGAAAAGTTTTAGGAATGATTTTTAGAATTCTTTCGGTCAAGTTTTGGGAAAGTTTTTCCAGGCGCTGGAATTCTTTTTTTCTGTTTTTTTGAGCCAGTTCCAGGGCTTTAGCCAGGCCGATGTAAGCCGGGACATTTTCGGTGCCGGAACGCAATCCTTTTTCCTGGCCGCCGCCAAAAATTATCGGCTTTAAAGGAGTGCCGGCGCGGACATACAAAATCGCGCTGCCTTTTGGTCCGTAAATTTTGGAGCCGTTAAGCGTCAGTAAATCCACTCCTAATTTTTCAACATTCAAATCCAGATAGCCGGCCGCCTGGCAGGCATCGGTGTGAAAATAAATTTTGGGAAGATTTTTTGTTTTTCGCTCCTGATTTATTTTTTTGAGCAATTTTCCGATTTCGGCAATTGGCTCAATGGTACCGATTTCGTTATTGGCGTACATCACCGAAACCAAAATCGTTTCCGGCTTAACGGCTTTTTTGATTTGTTCGGGAGCAATCAGGCCGTATTTATCAACCGGCAGAATAGTGACATTAAAACTTTCCCTGCCTGCGCAGGCAGGTTCTTCCAAAGCCAGGACGGAATTTAAAACCGCGGGATGCTCGATTTTTGTCGTGATGATATGCCCGGGCTTTTTGAGGGTTTTTTGGATAGCCCGGCTCAATCCCAAAATAGCCAAATTGGCGCTTTCGGTGCCGCCGGCGGTGAAAATAATTTCCGTTTCTCCGGCGCCCAGGATTTTAGCGATTTTTTGGCGGGCTTGGCCTAAGGCGTTTTTAGCTTTTATGCCTGATTGGTAAATACTTGAGGGATTGCCGAAATTTTCCGACCAAAACGGCTCCATCGCCTTCTTCACCTCGGGGGCTAAAGGCGTGGTGGCGGCATAGTCAAGGTAAATTAGTTTCTTCATTTCTTATTTAGGATAGACCTTTATATTGCCGAAAGTCAACAAAAGAATTATGATAGAAATAATTAAGATATGATTTCCGCCATCGCCTTTCAGAACCAGAATAATTTTACTCCAGTCCCGATTTTGCTGAAGCAAAATCGTGGATCCGCGATGCCTGAAGGCATCGGGACGGCAACCCTCGGCGTCCAAACTCCGCAATGCGGAGACCAATCTTTGGACGCCTGCGGGATATTCTTCAAGACAATCGCGTAAATCATGTAAGAATTAATCACTTGGTCATTAAATAACCATGAAATATATTTTTGTAGTCGGAGGGGTAATGTCCGGCGTGGGCAAGGGGGTGGCGGTGTCTTCGGTCGCCAAGATTCTTCAGTCCCGGGGCTTTAAGGTGACGGCCATTAAAATTGACCCTTATCTTAACGTTGACGCCGGGACAATGAACCCGACGGAGCACGGCGAAGTTTTTGTTTTAAACGACGGCACCGAGTGCGACCAGGATATGGGCAATTATGAAAGATTTTTAAATGCTGATTTGTCGGGCTCAAATTATATGACCGCCGGCAGTATTTTTCAGACCGTCATCAATAAAGAAAGAAATCTGGAATACGGCGGCCGCTGCGTGGAAGTCGTGCCGCATATTCCCTTAGAAGCTTTGGAAAAAATTAAATCCGCCGGGCTTAAAAATAAAGCCGAAATTGTCATTACGGAAATCGGCGGCACGGTGGGCGAGTATCAGAATATTTTGTTTCTGGAAGCGATAAGAATTCTTAAAATCAAAAATCCCAACGATGTCCTTTTGATTCTGGTCAGTTTTCTGCCGCTTCAGAATTTAGACAGCGAATTAAAAACCAAACCCACCCAATACGCGGTCAAAACCCTTAATTCCACCGGTCTCCAGCCCGATATTATTTTGGCGCGGGCGGCTACGCCTTTGGATAAAAAAAGAAAAGAAAAAATCGCTTTTAACTGCAGTTTGCAGGAACAGGATATTATTTCGGCGCCGGACGTGGAAAGTATTTATGAAGTGCCGGTGAATTTTGAGAAAGACGGCTTAAGCAATCGTATTTTGGAAAAGCTGAAATTACGGCCGAGAAAAGTCAATTTGGAGGAGTGGCGGCGTTTGGCCCTGACCATTAAAAAAAGCAATCGTCCGGTTAACATCGGTATTGTCGGAAAATATTTTTCCACCGGAAAATTTATTCTGGCGGATTCCTATATTTCCGTTATTGAAGCCATCAAGCACGCCGCTTATCATTTCGGCCGAAAACCGGTGATAAAATGGATTGAAGCCGAGGGGTTTATTAATAAACCGGATCAACTCAAACAGCTTTTGAATTATGACGGCATCATCGTTCCCGGCGGTTTTGGCGGCAGGGGCACCGAAGGAAAAATCGCGGCCATCGGTTATTGCCGGGAAAATAAAATTCCTTTTTTGGGTTTATGTTATGGAATGCAATTAGCGGTGGTGGAATTCAGCCGTTCTTTGGCAGGGCTGAAAAAAGCCAATTCAACCGAAATTGACCCGAAAACTCCCTATCCCGTGATTGACATCCTGCCGGATCAGAAAAAAAATATCAAAGAAAAAAAATACGGCGCCACTATGCGCTTGGGCGCTTACCCGGCGGCTCTCAAAAAAGAATCCATCGCTTTTTTGGCTTATAATAAGCGTTTGATTTCCGAACGGCACCGCCACCGTTATGAAGTTAATCCGGATTACATCGGGCAACTAGAGGAAAAAGGATTAATTTTTTCGGGAACCTCTCCTGATGGCCGTTTGATGGAGATTATGGAGTTGCCAAAAACTATTCATCCATTTTTTGTGGCTACCCAGTTTCATCCGGAATTCAAATCCCGGCCTTTAAGCCCGCACCCTTTGTTTGAAGAATTTATCAGGACAGCCATAAAAAGAATTTAGAATTTAGGATTTAGAATATAGGAAATATGACGCTCATTTTAGAAAAATCAGACATCCCTAAATTATTGGAAACACTTTCCCGCAAATATTTAGTTATTAATTACGAGAAAGATAAAATCGCTTTATCGGCTAAAGGCCATTTTTTAGCGCCGCGGGAAAATTTATTCTCTTTTATTTTCAAGCAAAAAAAATTATCGGTTTTACCGAAATCAAAAAAAAGGCTTCTGCTTTTCGGTTTGGACTTGGTTGACCTTGAAGCGCTTGACCAGCTTGATGAGATAATGAGCAGGCCCAAAGAAGATTATTTTTATCTTCAGCAAAGAAAAAATTCGGCGGTTATCGGGGTGTCGGAATATTCAATCGTTAATCCCATCACTGCCGGCGATTTGGTCTTAGAGAAGATAAATGAAAATCAATACCGGGCCGTTCCTTTGACGAAAACCGGCAAAGCCATAGCCGGAGGCAGATTTTTCAAAAAAGAAAAAAATCCAAAAATTTTAAATTATCCGGAAGAAAAAAAGGGATTAAGAGAATTAGTGAAGGATTCGGAATTATTAGCTGAAGCGGTTTCCTGGTCTTGGCTTAAAAAACATCCCATTTGGGTTGAACTGGAAAAAAGTTGTCTCGGCTGCGGCATCTGCACTTATGTCTGCCCGATTTGCCATTGTTTTTCCGTGGAAGATGAAATTAAGCTTGACGGCTCGGAGTGCGGCCGTTGCCGTTCGTGGGACGCCTGCACTCTTAATAATTTTGCCAAGATAGCCGGCGGCAAAAATTTCCGGCCTAATTTAAAATACAGATATTACAACTGGTTCTATCATAAATTCGTCCGGGCCTACAAAGAATACGGCAAATCCCAGTGCGTCGGCTGCGGCCGCTGTCAGAAATATTGCCCGGCCCGCATAGATATTGAAAAAGTTTTGTCGGAAATTATTAAAGATTACCAAAATGAAAAATCTTTATCAGCCTGAAACGGTTAAAATAGAAAAAATCGAAGCGCTTTCGCCGGGTGTGAAATTATTGCGTTTGAAAAAACGCCTGGATTTCATTCCGGGCCAGTTTGTTTTGGCCGGCCTCTGGGGCTGGGGAGAAGCGCCTTTCGGCGTGGCTTCTTCGCCGTACGATAAAAAATATTTTGATTTGATGGTCAGAAATGTGGGCACGGTTTCCGCGGCTATTCATTCTTTGGGGAAAAGCGGGGAGATTACTGTTCGTGGTCCTTACGGCAATGGTTTCCCGCTGGATTTTTTCAAAGGTAAAGACGTGGTGATGGTCAGCGGCGGCTGCGGGATACCGCCGATAGCCAGCCTGATTGAATATTTCATTAAAAATCGGAAAGAATTCGGCCGGCTTTATCTTCTTTACGGAGCGGCCACTCCTGATGATATTCTGATTAAAAATAAAATCAGCCAATGGCAGAAAGCCGTTAAAATTCTTTTAACAGTTGACAACCCGACGCCCGGCTGGAAAGGTTATACCGGCTTAGTCACGGAATTGGTAAAAGAAATAGAGATTAATCCCTTAGACGCGGTGGCGGCGATGTGCGGACCGGGGCCGATGTCGGCTGCGGTTGAAAAAATATTAAAACCATTGGGCATCGCCGATCGCCGGATTTTTGTCAGCGATGAAAGAAAAATGCATTGTGGCCTCGGCAAATGTCAGCACTGCACCACCGGCGAGAAATATGTTTGTCTTGACGGCCCGGTGTTTAATTATGATCAAGTAGATAAGAATTGGGATTAAATTTATGAAGAATATAACTTTAGGCATATTTGATTTCACTGACTGCGAGGGTTGCCAGGTGGAATTGGTGGCTCTCAAAGAAAAACTCTTGGCTTTTTCCGAAAGGGTGGAAATAGTCAATTGGCGGCTCGGACAGAAAAAATCAAAATTTGAACAATTTGACGTCGCTTTAATTGAGGGCACGCCGCTTGTCCAGGAAGAAATTGATTTGTTAAAAATTATCAGGGAGAAATCAAAATTGGTTATCGGTCTGGGAACTTGCGCCACGCTCGGAGGCATTCCCGGAATAATGGACAAGGAAGAACGGCAGAAATGGTATGAGAAAATTTACGGGCCGGGATATAAAGGCCGGGGCATTGACGCCCTGCCTTTGAGCGCTTACGTAAAAGTTGATTTTCTGATTCACGGCTGTCCGGTAAACGGGACAGAGCTGACCCGCATTTTCAGCGATTTAATAAACAACAAAAAATTGAATTATAAAGATTATTCGGTTTGTTTCCCGTGTAAAGTTGCTAATATTCCCTGCCGGCTGCTTGAAAATAAACCCTGTCTGGGGCCGATTACCCAGGGCACCTGCGGGGCGATTTGCCTTAAAGGCGGCAGCCCTTGTTATGGCTGTTTCGGGGTAAAAGACGGAGCCAATGTCGGGGCTCTTTTAACGATATTAAATAATTTCGCCAGTAAAGAGGAAATTGAGAATTATTTCTCAATGTTTCACAATAAATCAAAATTATATGATAAATAACGAATTCATCGCCAAAATTGAAGGCCATGGTTCCTTAGATATTGATTGGGCCAGGAAAAAAGCGGAATTAAAAATTTTGGAAGGCGAGAGATTGTTTGAGGGGCTTTTGGTTGGCCGGCCAGCCAAAGACGCGCCTTGGATAACGGCCCGGATTTGCGGGGTTTGCCCCATCGCCCACAATTTGGCCTCGCTGAAAGCGGTAGAAGCGGCTTTCGGGATTATTCCCAACAAAACCACGATTTTGTTGAGAAAATTAATGGTCGCCAGCCAGATAATCCAGAGCCACACGCTCCATTTGTTTTTCCTGGCTTTGCCTGATTATCTGGGTTTGGACAGCGGCTTGGAATTGGCTAAGAAAAATCCTGCGGCTTTCAAGGCCGCCCTTGCCTTGAAAGGAATCAGCGATGAAATTTCTCACGCGGTGGCCGGCCGGGAGGTCCACCCGACGACCACGGCTATCGGCGGTTTCAATAAGATTCCCGATAAAAAAACTTTAAAATATTTATTAAATAAATTAGATAAAAATATCAATTCCGCGCTGACCGCCGTGAATGTTTGCAGAAAAATAAATTATCCCAAATATAATATTGGCCTTGAATTTGTCAGCCAGACCGACAGGAAAAATTATCCGGGTTATGATTCCGCCGAAATAATTTCCAGTAAAAACGATTATTCTTCTATTGATAATTATAAGGACGACATTGCAGAAGAAATCAGGAAAAATTCCACGGCGAAATTCGCCAAATACAAAAAAAGAGAAGTGATGGTCGGGGCTTTGGCCCGGTTGGCTACTCACCAAAATTATTTGGTTCCGGTTTGCCAAAAATATCTCAAAGAAATTGATTTTAAAAATCCTTTTTATAATAATTTTGCCCAAGCCGTGGAAATTCTTCATTTTTACCAAAAAGCCCGGGAGATTATCGGGATTCTGCTTCAGGAAGAACTTGACCCAAGAATCATTTCTCCAAGCAACCACCCGCCCCTTAAAGGCATTGGCGCGGTTGAAGCGCCGCGGGGCGGCTTGTATCATGAAATTCATTTGGACGATAAAGGGAAAATAATTTTCGTCAATATTATCACGCCGACGGTTCAGAATTTGACTTCCATGGAAAAAAGCAGCCAGGCGGTTTTAGACCAGTCGCCCAAAATTTCTTCAGCTGAGGCCCAAAAATTAATTGAAATGCTTATTCGGGCTTATGATCCTTGTATTACCTGTGCGGTTCACTAAAAAAATAATGCCAAGAGTTTATTTTTTCTTGGCATTAAAGTTTTGGAGGATTTCTTCGGTGATTTCGGTCAGCCGCTTGGCTTCAGGCGGGCTGATGATTTCGGCGGCGTTGGCGTAATGGAAGCTGATAAAATCGCCGGTTTTGGCTTTTAGTTTCAGATGGTTTGTTATTTTTGTTTTTGTCGGTTTTCCTAAAAACAGGCCGTTTTTTTTCCGGACAACCGGTTGGTATTCAACAATGAAAGAATTTTTCCCAATTTTTTTTATTCTGCCGCCGGCCGCCAAACATTCATTCATATGATAAAGGTCAATTTTTTCCAGGGGCTGGCTGTAGGCGATGGCCGCCACGGTGTGGTTATGGAAAAAACCGGTATCGGGCCGTGGAGATTTGAATGTTGTCGGCCATCCTCTCCAGTAAAAAGAAACAACTTCAGGCGAGAATTCGTCGGAAATTTCATTGGCCTTGGCAATGGCGGAATAAAACCTGTAAGGGATTAATGCTTCCAAAATTTTTCTGGCCATTCGGTTTTTTTCGTTTTTGCCGAGAATAAAACCAAGCAGTTTTTCGCAAACTTTCAATCTTTTGGCGGTATTACAATTCCAGCTGTAACTGGCCGCTAATTTCAAACCTTCCATTTTATCTCCTCCTTTTATTTTATTCTTTTGACAAAGAGCCGGTTTAGGTTTGGGCATTATAAATTAAACGAGCAAATTTTTTTGTTAATCCCGAAATTTTTTTCAAACCCAAAACCAAGATTACTCCAAAAACAATGAAAACGCCTGCCAAAATTTCATGGGGATTAACGGAGCGGCCGGCTATCAAATTAAGCAGGGTGGTAATCGGAGCGCCCAAGGTCAGAATTACCGCGGCTTGCGAAACAGGGATATGTTTTAAGCCATTGTACCAAGTCAAAACATAGCCCAAAAGAAGAACCGCGGTAAGTATTATCCAGTTGATTTGCTTAAAAGAAAGATGGGTTATTAAGGATAATTGATTAGTGGCTGATAAGAAAACCAGGATGAACAGGGAGCCGAAAAACATCCGGCCCCAGCCGACAATTTTTCCCGAAAGTTCTTTCAGGGCGTATTTGGAAATGACGTTTTCTATCGCCCAAAAAATGGTGGCGATAAATATTAAAAGCGCTCCCTTGTTTAGCACCAGCAAAGATGATTTCCCCAATAAAAATAAATTACCCAGCATTAAAAACAAGCCGCCGATCAAGAAATTTTTATTTAATTTTTCTTTCAGGAAAACCGAAGCCAGCAAGGCCACGTAAACAAACATGGTTTTCTGGATGAACGAACTTTCCGCGGCGTTGGTTAAAGAAAGCCCTTTGAAAAACAGCAGGAAAGGCAAGCTGCCGCCGACAAGCCCGATGGTTAAAAGCAGTCCCCATTGTTTTTTTGACAGCTTTTTTAAAGCTTTCCAATCTTTCAGCCCGAGAATCAAGCCGGAAAGGGCAACGGCCACCAAAACATTTTTAAGGAAAGTAAAAATATAAGGATTGATGACGCTTACGCCGTATTTGTTAATAAAAATTGAGAAACCGGAAATGACGGCCGTGCTTAAAACCAATAATAATCCTTTTTGTTTCATTGTTTCTTGGAGTTTATTTGTTTATGAGTTTTAAAATTTTTTCGGCTTCGGATTTAGGCACTTTATTCAACGCCATTTCGCCGTGGACTAAAAGGTAGTCGCCGATTTTGACGTTTTTCAAGAGGCAGGTGTTAACCCGGTGCGAATGGTTTTGGTTTTTGACTACCGCCCAATCTTTTTCTATTTTTGCTACTTTACAGGGAGTGGCTAAACACATAATTGTATTATAAAATTATTGATAACTAATAACAAATGGCTAATAAAGCTGACAAACTAAAAGATGCCTGGGTGGTGGGGGTGGATATGGGTTACGGGCACCAGAGAACGGCTTACCCTTTAAAAAAAATCGCTTACAACGGAACGGTTATCAACGCCAATAATTACGAAGGAATTTCCAAAAAAGACCGGGGGATTTGGGAATTAGCCAAAAATTTTTATGAAGCAATCTCCGATTTCAAAAAATTTCCTTTGCTCGGAAACGCCGCTTTCGGCGTTCTTGAGAAATTCCAGAAGATTTTAAGTTTTTATCCCAAGAGGGACTTGTCAAAGCCGAATATCTCTTTAAAAGTCATTTTTTCTTTCATTAAAAGCGGGTGGGGAAGGGATTTGATTTCTAAATTGGATAAGGTCCCCCTGCCTTTGATTAGCACTTTTTTTACCCCGGTTTTCATGGCCGAGGTTTTTGATTATCCGGGCGATATTTATTGCGTTATCTGCGATGCCGACATCGCCCGGACCTGGGTTTCCCCGAATCCCGCCAAAAGCAAAATAAAATATTTTGCTCCTAATTCCTGGGTCGTGGAAAGATTGAAACTTTACGGCGTCAAGGAAGAGAATATATTTTTAACCGGCTATCCTTTGCCCTTAGAAAATACCGGAAGCGAAAATTTGGAAATCGCGAAAATAGATTTGAGTTATCGGCTTTTAAATCTTGACCCGCAAAAAATATATCGCAAGGAATATTATCCTTTGATTGAAAAATACGTCGGTCTTTTGCCTGAGAAACCCGACCATCCTTTAACGATTATGTTTTCAGTGGGAGGAGCCGGGGCGCAAAAAGAAGTGGCGGTCAGATACGTCAAAAGTTTGGCTAAAAAAATCAAAAATCAGGAAATCAAAGTCATTTTGATGGCTGGTATTAAAGAAAGTGTTTATAAATACTTTTTGGAAAATATAAAAATCCTCGGCTTGGAAAATAATTTAAATAAAAACATTGAAATAGTTTTCGCCGGTACCATAGATGATTATTTCGTTCAATTCAATCAAAAACTGCGGAAAACCGATATTTTATGGACCAAACCCAGCGAACTTTCTTTCTATACCGCCTTGGGTTTGCCGATAATCATCGCTCCGCCGCTGGGGTCGCAAGAAATTTTTAACAGGAGATGGCTCCTTAGAATGGGTTCGGCGTTAGACCAGGACGATCCCAATTACGCCGATCAGTGGCTTTTCGACCTTTTGGCCAACGGGAGCTTGGCCGAAGCGGCTATGGAGGGTTTCATAGAAGCCGAGAAATTGGGAACTTATAAAATTAAAAAAATAATTTTTAAAAAATTATAAGACGCTGATCTATGCTGATTTTAGCTGATTAATGCTGATGAAAACCAATAAAATAATTTTCATTTTTCTATTCCTGATTGTAGCCGGCCTTTTTATTTATTTTTTTACGGGCGCGGCGCCGCAAGTGAAGAATATCGTCTGGGGGGTTAATTTCTCCCAGGAGCATACCGAGCTCCTGCAACTTGATTGGCGGAAAACTTATTCGGCGATTCTTGACGATTTGAAAGTGAAAAATCTGAAATTGCTTGTCAGTTGGGATTGGATTGAAGGCCAGAAAGGCAAGTTTTATTTTGACGATTTAGATTGGCAGATAAAACAGGCCGCGGATCATCAGGCAAAAGTTATATTGGTGGTCGGAATGAAAACCGGCCGTTGGCCCGAGTGTCATATTCCGGATTGGGCTAAAAATTTGAGCCGCGAAGACCTTCAAAACAGCGTTTTGGATTACCTTAAAGAAATTGTGCCGCGATACAAAGATTCAGACGTCATCTGGGCCTGGCAAGTGGAAAATGAACCATTTTTTTCTTTCGGTGTCTGTCCCCAAACCGACAAAAATTTTCTTAAAAAAGAAATTGATTTAGTGAAATCGCTTGATGGCAAAAAACGGCCGATAATTATTTCCGACAGCGGCGAGAGTTCTTTATGGCTTAAAGCGGCCAATCTAGCCGATATTTTGGGGATTACCATGTATCGGAAAACCCACAATAAAATTTTCGGCGTCGTGAATTACCCTTTTCCGCCGGTTTTTTACTGGCGTAAAGCCCAAATTATTAAAACATTTTTCAATAAACCGGTTATTTGCGGCGAGCTTCAGGCCGAGCCTTGGGGTACCGTGCTTTTATACGATTCTCCCGTTGCGGAACAGAAAAAAACCATGGATTTGGAGCAATTCAAGAAAAATATTGAATTCGCCAAAAAAACCGGCTTGGATGAATTTTATCTTTGGGGCAGCGAATGGTGGTTTTGGCTAAAGACTAACCAGAATGATTCTTTGATATGGAATGAAGCCAAAAAACTCTTTCTATAACATTTTCCGTGCGGTCGTCCAAGAAATGTTATATTGTTTTTTTTGCTTTATTATTATCATCATTCCAAAATAACGGTATAACTATTTTGAGGAATTTTATTAACTTGTTCCGGCAGAATATAAAAAATATTTTTTTCTTTTTGTTTTTCGGAGGTAAAGGTATCGGTGATAAACATGACAGTTTCGGCTGGCATCGGGATGCCGCGGACCAATACTCCGGAGGATTTTACTATCAGATATTTTGGAGTTTCTTTGGGCAAGGCATTTAATTGGCGGCCTATATCCACATAATTTTGGCTAAAGGCGCCGGCGGTATTAGGGTTTTTACCCCATAAGATAAAATAAGAAATATAAGCTTGGAAAACTAAAAGCGAAAGAAAAATAAGAACAAAAATATTAAATGCCCGCTGGTTTTTTATTTTCGCGGCCAGAAATTCATAAAGCCAGACCCCTCCGATTCCGGCTAAAATAAAAATCGGCGGGATCATCAAGACGGCCCTCAAGGCATGCGGCAATCCTTCATTGGAAATAATTACCGGCAGAGCGGCAAGGGCAAGCCAGCCAAATAAAACAGCAAACTCCATTATTCTAGTTTTTTTTATTATTGATTTGACCCCCAAGAAAATTCCCAATAAAAACAAAATACCGATGGGCCAAAATAGTTCGGGGTTGCCGGGATAATTATGCCGCCAATTATTATCGCCGGCAAAATTAAACATCCCGGCTGTTTTTAAAATATTTATCCCCAGGG
>JAVHOD010000040.1:13394-14611 GCA_036169835.1 Minisyncoccota bacterium
TTATCGCCGGCAAAATTAAACATCCCGGCTGTTTTTAAAATATTTATCCCCAGGGTTTTAACGGGGTTAGGGGAGCTGAAAACGGAAATTTGGCTGGTACGGCCCAAAAAATCTTGGGGATTTTTTAAAAAATACCAAAGCAGGGGCGCGGCTACCATAAGAGCCGATATTAAAAAGCAGGCTATGGGAATAATGATTTTTTGGCGATAAGATTTTTCTTTATTCCGGAACCAGTAAAAAAGCAGGATTGCCAAAATCAAAACCGGCGTTACTCTGTAAGCGATGTAAGTATGGATGCCCAGGCCGTAAAAAACTCCTCCGGCAATCGCAAGAAAAATATTTTTTATTTTGCCGTTTGAAGGGGCTTCTTCCAGAAATCTAATCAGAAAATAAATCGCCCACACCAAAAAAAACGGTGATAGCAACGCCCGGAAAGAAATTCGGGAAAAGTTAATGTGCCAGAACGAAGTCGCTATAAGAAAAGAGGACAGTAAAGCGGTTTTTTTTGAAAATAATTTTTTGGTCAAAAAGTAAACCCCGAGTACGGTGAGCAATCCGAACACCGCCGCTACCGCTCTCGGTATCCAGGGTTCGTGGCCGAATTTAAACACAAAGAATCCGACGATATTCATCCAAAGACCTTCGCGGCCGTTATTTTCGGGATAGAAAACCTTTAAATGGCCGGTTTCCCAGGCCTCAACGCCGTTATTGGCGTTCATCGCCTCATCGGGATAAAATCCCGGCGGTGTTTGGGTGATGTGATAAAAACGCAAGAAAGCGGCAATTAAGAAAATGACGATTAACAGAAACCAGGGATTTTTAATTATTTTTTTCATCATCTGTTTAATCATAGCATCCCCAAAATAAATTCTAAAATAAAAAGCCACCCGGTGTTTTAGGTGGCTTAAAATTTTTTAAAACTAATCTAGTTTGTTAGGAGAGGAATATCATTATATCTGTTACTTCGCCGAAACCATTGAATTTCCGGCCTCTTACGTCTTCTCGGATTCTATTTAATAAAAATGTTTCCTCCGGGATGCACTGGCTTTTGATTTGTTCGTCTGAAAGGGAAATACACTTTCTTATTTTACTCCCTAAACTTTTTCGGAGTGCCGAATCGTGTTCTTTTTCAAAGCTGATAACCAAACCAGTTTCCGGGTTCAAATTAAGATGAGCCGTATGTATTTCCTTTCTCATCAGGCCTTGCCTTTCAATGG
>JAVHOD010000041.1:0-2765 GCA_036169835.1 Minisyncoccota bacterium
GGACTGATTTGTTATAATAGTGATATTAACAGTCGTTATCAGCTTATTTTTATTATATAAAATATGAGCAAATTTAATATATTTCTTTTGATCTCAGTAATAGTTTTATTATTAATTCTGGGAGGGGTGCTTTTTTGGCAGAAAATTTGGGCTCAAACATCTTTTTACGCGGTCTATCTTGATACCGGCGATCTTTATTTCGGAAGATTAGATAGATTCTCTCTCAAGTATTCTCTAACCGATGTTTATTTTCTTCAACGCAATTCCGATAATCCCAACCAACCTTACAGTATTCAGAGATTAGATCAGGCCTTTTGGAAACCGGAAAATAAAATCAAATTAAATCCGGCTAAAGTCGTCTGGATAACTAAATTGGCATCCGGCAGCGAAATTATGAATTTTCTAAACGGAGCTAAGACGGCCACTTCCACAACCAACGTTGGTCAATAAAAAAATGGGCAAATTTAAAACTGACAATAATGAAGGCATCAACTCTTGTTAAGATAAAAAAAGGACAGGCGGCTTTGCCGGCGGTTTTGCTGATTTGCGGCGTTATCACCGAGATTGCCATTGCCGGCACTCTAATAGCTTTCATTTTAAGCAGCTCCGGCTGGGGAGAGCGGCTATCATCTCAGGCGCTGGCAGCGGCCAAGGCCGGCGTGGAGGACGCTTTCATGAGAATAACCATTGATAAGGATTTTAGCGCTTCAGGCGGCTATTCTTTCTCTGTAGGCAGCCGAACCGCCCAGGTGATTGTTAATAAAGACCCCATAGGTTATTCGGTGGGCATCGACCAGGTAATTTCTTCGGGAACGGCTTTGAGTCGCCAACGGAAATTAGAAGCGATCATAGTCGTTGACAGCGTTACCGGCCAAGTCAGCTTAAAATCAACTCGGGAAATTCAATGAACAAAAAATTTTTTTCAATTTTAAAAAAATTAAGTTCGCAGCCCGCCATCGGAGGGTTAGAGATAAGCGATTCTGCGATTCGTTTTTTGCGGATTGACGACGGGAAAATTACGACGGCTTCCTTGCGTTTGCCGCCGGGAATTATTTTGGACGGAAAAATAAACGATCGTCAGAATTTTTTAGCCGCCCTCAAGAATGTCTATTCCCAATTAACAAAAATAAAAAAGGTTCCCAAAATTTATGCCATTGTTTGTTTACCGGTTTCAGTTGTTTACAGCCAATCTTTCAGTATTCCTGTAATCAATCATGAAAATCTTGAGGAGGCGGCGGAATTAAATCTCCAAATGGCTTCGCCGATTAAACTGGAAAAGGCTTATTCCGATTGGCAGATTATCGGCAAAGACACCAACCAGATGGATGCGCTCGGAGCTTTTGTTGAGAATTCCGTCGTTGACGAGTACGACCAGTGTCTCCGTGAAAGCGGGTTTTTGCCGACGGCGTTTGAATTTCCCGCTCTTTCTTTAAGCAGGTTAATCAAAGAATTGGGTCCGGCGATAGACATCGATAAGCCGTATTTAACGGTCAATATTTCAAACGAAGGCTTGAATTTCCTGATTATCAGAAAAGGAGGGCTTTATTTTAACCATTTTCTTTTTTGGCGGACCCTCCAGGGCGAAAAACGGCAAATTGCTTTTTCGGATTTCAGGGATATTCTTGTCCAGGAGGTCCAAAAAGTAGTTAATTTTATTTCCGTGAATTACCGGGAAACTCTTGAGGGGGCGATAATAACGGCGCCGGCTTTGGAAAAAGAAGTCGGAGAGATTATTGAGGCAGAATTTAAATTAAAGGTAATTCCTTTGCGGTTAAGAAACTATGAGAATCTTTCTTCTGTTTGGTTTACTGTTTTCGGTTCGGCTCTGCGCGGTTTGGTGTCCCGACGCGAGGATGTTTTTATCAGTTTAACCGCCCACAACGTCATTGAAGAATTTTATCACGAGCAGGCTTTGTCTTTTATTTCTCTTTGGAGAAACGCCTTTTTAATTTCCTTGCTGGTTCTTTTGGCCGCTTTTGGCGGTACGGATATGTTTTTAGCTCATATTCAAAAAGACACCAAAGCCCAGATTTCTTCACTGATTACTTATCCTCAGATTAAAGAGGTAAACAAGCTTGAGGAAAAAGCTAATCTTTTCAATAATTTAGTGGCTTTGGTTTCCGAGGCCAAAAATTCAACCCAAAAATGGTCTCCGTTTCTCGGCCAATTAAACGCTTTGGCTGGCAATAATATTATTTTTGACAGGATTATCGTTTCATCATTTACAACGCCGGTAAGGATTCAGGGCCGGGCCGACAGCGAGGATTCCGTGATTGATTTCAAAAATAATATCGCTTCCCAGTCCAATTTTGGCAATGTTGATTTGCCTCTGACCGGCATTCGTCCCACAGTCGATCGCCACGTGAGTTTTGAGCTGACTTTTTCCATTAAATCTTTGACTCCTTAATTACTTTTTCCAAAATAAGATTATCCGCCGCGGTTATTTTTCTTAAAACCATTTCTCCGGCTTTTCTTCTTTTACTTCCCTTTTTTTCTTTTTTTCGGATTCCGATTCTCAACCGCCAGAAATTTCTGGTTTTAAGATTATTAATGATTGATTCTATGCCATGATGGCCGCCGGCGCCACGCCCGAAAGAAAGCTTTGATTCGCCCAATTCAATGTCGGAATCGTCATGAATAATCAGCGTTTCTTCGGGTTTTGTTCTGAAATATTTAAGGCAGGCGGCAACGGCTCCTCCCGATTCGTTCATAAAAGTCAGGGGTTTCATAAAAATTAAGCTATCGCCATTGATAAATTTAAAATA
>JAVHOD010000042.1:0-2641 GCA_036169835.1 Minisyncoccota bacterium
TGCTCATAATTATAGATAAATTTTTTGCGTTTTCACTTAAAAATTTATATAATTAAGGCATGCTGACCGAAATTCTTCAAGATAAAAATATTAATTTAGCCAAGCTTTCGGAATCAACCGGCATCTCGGAAAGATTTTTAAAAGCGCTTATTGAAGAAAAATACGAAAAATTGCCGGCGGCGCCTTACATCCGGAGCTATCTTTTCAAAATCGCGGAGGCCTTAAGCGTCGACGGGCAAAAACTCTGGCAAGAATATCAAAAAAACACCCAACTTAAAAAATCCGGGACAAATGACCGTCTGCCTTTTAATCGTTTCAGCCCAAAACCTTTAAACAAAAAAATCATTTTCGCGTTGATATTGGTGATTCTAGCCGGCTATCTGACTTTTCAATATAGCTTCTTCTTAGGGAAACCGACCTTATCGCTTCTCGGCCAGTTAGCCAGTTCAACCAACTCGATATCCGACCCCAATCTTAAAATAGAAGGCCGCGTTAAATCCGGAGACCAATTAATGATAAATAAAGAAAGCACCTATGTTGATGAAAACGGATATTTCCAAAAAGATTTTCCTCTTCAGTCCGGACAAAACATCATTCAATTTCAAATCAAAAGGTTTCCTGGTCGGGAAATAACCATTACTAAACAAATTTTATATTCACCTAATAGTTCGTCTACTTATGGACAAAGCCAATAAAGACAAAGATTTTTCCGATTTAATTGAAAATTTAAAAAGCAAATTCGGCGAAGGAGCGATAATGCGGCTCGGAGATAAAAAAATCGCCAAAACCGAGGTCATTCCTTCCGGCTCTTTTTCTCTGGATTTGGCGCTGGGCGTCGGCGGTCTGCCCTGCGGCCGGATGGTGGAAATTTACGGCCCGGAAATGTCGGGCAAAAGCACCCTGACTCTTCACGCCATTGCCGAACTTCAGAAAAAAGGCGGCAAGGCGGCGTATATTGACGCTGAACACGCCTTTGATATTGATTATGCCAAAAAATTAGGGGTCAAAACCGACGACCTTCTGCTTTCCCAGCCGGACAGCGGCGAAGAAGCCCTGAATATCGTGGAAACATTGGTAAGGTCGGGAATAATTGATTTTATTATAGTGGATTCGGGGGCGGCTCTGACGCCTCGCGCGGAAATTGAAGGCGAATTGGGCGACCAGTTCATGGGCTTGCAAGCCCGGATGATGGGCCAGGCCTTAAGAAAACTGACCGCCATCACTTCAAAATCGAAAACCGTCATTATTTTCATCAACCAAATCCGGATGAAAATCGGAATTATGTTCGGCAATCCCGAAACCACGCCCGGCGGCCGCGCTTTAAAATTTTTCTCATCAATTCGAATTGACATCCGAGCCAAAGCCAAACTGAAAAAAGGCGAGGAAATAATCGGCCAACTGGTGCAAGCCAAGGTAGTGAAAAACAAAGTGGCGCCGCCTTTCAAAACCGCCGAGTTTGAAATCATTTTTGGCGAGGGAATCGTCCCGGAAGCTGATGTTTTAAATACCGCTCTAAAATATGGCAGCGTTACCAAATCGGGCAACACTTATAACTTCGACAAAGAAAAATTAGGCGTGGGGCTGGAAGCAACCAGGGCGAAACTGAAAGAAGATAAAAAACTTTTGGAAGAAATAAAAAAACAAACATTCGCCGCCGCTCAAACGCCGGCTAAAGTATAAAACCCCGTTAGAAATCCCAAATTAATTTCTATCGAGGTTTAACCTTGATAGTTAATTTATTTTTGTACCGGCGATATTCCCAAATCTTGGCATATTTTCTTCGCCAAAAAATCGTCAATTTCATTATGCCGCGGCACCGTAGAAACCCGTTTGATCAAGGGATTAAAAAAGACGCTGTGTTTCGCGCCTTCCCTGATGAATATGCATCCGTTTTTAACAAGATAGCTGATTAAAGTTTTCCGCTTCATTATAAATAATCTATAAAGAAATCGAAATTGGCTCGCGAGTTATTCCGCCGGCGCGAGCTTCTTTTTTCGCGAGAATGCGGTTGGTTTCAAGAATCAGTAAAACCGCCTCTTTGAGGTTTTCTTTGGTTTCTTTGAGGGTTTTGCCCTGCGTATTCACTCCCGGAATTTCTTCAATCCAGCCAAGATACCATTTCCCGCTTTTTTTATATATTGCCGTAAATTGTCTAGACATATATTGTTATTTTAGCGCGTTAAAACTTTCTGTCAATTTAATTTATCGAGGGTCAACCTTGACAAATTACAGAATCTTGAAGGCAGGTTCGTTGACGAGACGGCAATGAGTTTCGAGGCGACTTATAGATTCTAATTTTGGCGCCGGCCCTAACTTAACAGCCGGCCGTTTCTCAAAAAACCGCCTTACCTAAAATATCGGATTTGTCTATCAAGCCGAAATGGGAGCTGTCAAGAGAGCCGTTTGAAAGATTACCTAAAATCAAATAAGCGTTGGTGGGAATAATTCCTTTGTAATCGTTTTCGTAAAGCGAAAGCATTCTATAGCCTCGTTCATCTAATTCGTAAACTTCATTCCGAGAGTTTTTCAGAGTTTCGCCATTCACTAAAATATTCCAGCCGTCCGGCGACTGTTTCAACTGAAACTTGTCTCCGGGGACGGCTTTGATAATTTTAATGAGCGGCTCCGGATCGCCGGAATA
>JAVHOD010000043.1:0-2603 GCA_036169835.1 Minisyncoccota bacterium
TCGCTAATGATATTATTTCAAATCTCAAACAAAACTGGGGAGGGGTAAAGGTTTTGTTATGAAAAATCCTTCTCCTCTGGTTCGGATTTTTCATCAAAGCCCTTTAAATAAACTTCCCGGGGCTTAGCGCCTTCGCCCGGGCCGATTAGCCCCTTATTTTCCATAATATCCAGAAGCCGGGCCGCCCGGGCATAGCCGATTTTTAAGCGGCGCTGGAGCAGCGAAGCCGAGGCCTTTTGGGCCGCCTTAACTGTTTCCAGCGCTTCGTCAAAAAGTTCGTCGTCATCATCTTCGGCGGACTGATTAAAAATAGCAAAAGGCGATTCGTGATTCCGGTTATCATCCGGCAATTCCAATTCTTCCGAATCGCTTGCCTCCGGTTTGTTGTTGGTTTTAATAAAGTTGATGACTTTTTTTATTTCTTCTTCGGTGACATAGCAACTTTGGATTCTCTTTGGTTTGGAAAACTCCGAGGATACAAAAAGTAAATCGCCCCGGCCCAGAAGTTTTTCCGCGCCAGCGGTGTCAAGAATCGTCCGCGAATCCACCTGGCTGGCCACCTGTAAGGCGATACGGCAGGTGATGTTGGCTTTGATTAAGCCGGTGACGACTTCGACCGACGGTCTCTGGGTGGAAACAATCAAATGAAGACCGGTGGCCCGAGCCATTTGAGCCAAACGGATTATCAATCCCTCAACCTCGCGGCCATAGGCGGCCATTAAATCGGCCAGCTCGTCAATAACTATCAAGATATAAGGCAGCAACTCCTCGGCTTTGGCATTATAACTGCCGATATCGCGGCTGCCCGCTTGAAGCAGAATTTGATAGCGTCTCTCCATTTCCTGAATGGCCCAGCGAAAGACATTAATAGCTGTTTTTCCCTCGGTAATAACAGGAGCAATCAGATGAGGCAGGTTTTCGTAATAGGAAAGCTCCACTCTTTTGGGGTCAATAAGAATAAGTTTGAGGGTGGCGGGAGAATTTTTGTAGAGAAGCGAGATTAAGAGGGAATGGATGAGAACTGACTTCCCGCTTCCGCTGGCTCCGGCAATCAGAAGATGGGGCATTTTGTCGATATTCGCGAAAATCGGTTTGCCGTCGATAGCTCTTCCTAAAACAAAACCGAGCAATCCGGCATTTTGGAATTCCGGCGAAGCCATCAGACTGCCCAATCTGACCAAAGCTGCGGCTTTATTAGGGACCTCAATACCCACCAGAGATTTGCCGGGAATGGGGGCTTCGATTCGGATGGGATGGCTGGCTAAGGTCAAAGCCAGGTCTTGACTCAAAGCCGTGATTTTGGAAAGTTTTACGCCTTCAGCCGGCTTGAGGGTGTAGCGGGTGACCGTAGGGCCGACCGTGATTTCAGCCATCTCTACCGGGATGCCGAATCCTTCCAAAGTCCTTTTGATGATATTGGCATTGGCTCGGAGGTCGCCGATGGTTGGTTTTTCGCTGAAAGATTTAAGGAGGTCAAGCGGCGGAGCGACGTAATTCTTTAAAGCTAAAGATTTTTTTGAAATAATAATTTCTTCTTTGTCCGCCAGCTGGCGGATTTCCTTTTCTTCTCTTCTTCCTGTAATAATTTGGGGCCTTTCTTCGGATTTAGATACGATAAGAGGAGCTTCTTTGATTTGGGCTTCTTCCGATTCTTCTAGAAGTTCCTCTTCTTTTTTCTTTTCCGGGATTCGCCATCGAGGAATTTTTAGAGGAAGATTCAGAGTAATAATTATTGAAGAAATTAGCAAAGTAATGGTGATGACCAAACTGGCGGTTTTCCCGAAAGGGATTTCCAAAGCGCCGATAAATCTTCCTATTAGACCGCCGCTGTCAGCCAATAAATCAAGAATGCCTAATCCGGAAACTATAAATAATACCGCTCCCAATAGAGTAAATCCGAATATCTGCCTTTGTTTTGAGGTTATGATAGCTAAAGCCGCCAACAATAAAATCGCGGGCAGAAGATAATAGCCCCAGCCCAGAAGATAATCCAAGGCGCGGTAAAGAAAATTGCCGGCTGGACCGGCTTGTTTAAAACTGGCCAAAAGCAGAATTGCCGCCAGGCCGATAAAGATTATCGCGAAAACGCTTTTTTTGGCTTCGGGATGAAGCGAAGAATTCGTTTCTCTCGCCTTTGTTCTTTTTTCTTTTGCCATTAATTTATCTTAATTTACCCCTCACCCTTGAAGGATTGTGAAGTGGTTTAATTCTATTCCATTTTCCATTATATTATAAGAAGAAGGGCATATCAATAAAATGTTGATTTTTTGTTTTTATAATTTCGCAAAAATAATTTATCCTTCAAGGGTGAGGGGTTTAGAATTAACAAGATGACAACTATATTGAAAATCAATCCTGGGATTTTTAAGGCCAATGATATCAGAGGAAAATATCCGTCCGAGATTAATGAAAAAATAATTTCGGCAATCGCCAAAAAATTAAGCGGTTTTTTCAATTCCGGGAAAATCGTTGTCGCTCACGATGCCCGTTTGAGCTCCTCAAGTTTGTATAAAGCGGTAATCAAACAATTGGAAATTGGAAATTGGAAATTGGAAATTGTCCCTGTGGGCCTGGCCACCACGCCGATGTTTTATTTTTTGGTG
>JAVHOD010000044.1:0-13006 GCA_036169835.1 Minisyncoccota bacterium
GTGAGGCATAGCCAGGGAAGTGTCTTAGACATCGCGGGCTTCTTCGCCAAAAATAGCCCTCAACAATCGCTCTTCGGAGGTTAATTCGGATTCGCCTTTCGGAGAAATTTTTCCCACTAAAATATCATCCGGAAAAACTTCGGTTCCAATTCTAACGGTTCCCTCTTCGTCAAGGTTTCTTAATTTGTCTTCGGATACATTGGGAATATCCGGAGTGGTAATTTCCGGGCCAAGTTTAGTTTCGCGGACATCGCAATAATAATCTTCAATATGAATAGAAGTAAAACGGTCGTCGCGCACTACTCTTTCCGAAAGAATGACCGCGTCTTCAAAATTAGCTCCTTCCCACGGGGTGAAAGCCACCAAGAGATTCTGCCCCAATGCCAATTGGCCGTTGTCTATTGAAGAAGCGTTGGTTAAGAAATCTCCTTTTTTGACTTTTTGTCCTTTCTTGACAGCCGGATATTGAGAAATACAGGTTGATTGGTTGGAGCGTTTGAATTTAATCAAATCAAATTTTTTTGTTCCCGAGGTTGTTTTAAGCTCTATATGATTGGCGTCAACAACGGTAATTTCTCCGTCAGCCGGAGCAGTAATTATTTGGTGGGAATTCTCGGCGATTTTTCCTTCCAAGCCGGTGCCTACTAACGGCATTTCCGGTTTAATCAGCGGAACGGCTTGCCGTTGCATGTTTGACCCCATCAACGCCCGGTTGGCGTCGTCATGCTCAATGAAAGGAATCAAAGAAGCGGCCGGGGAAAAAACCTGATGAGGAGCGGCGTCAATAAAATTAAGTTCTTCCCTCAAGCAAGTGGCCGGTTCGCCTTTAATTCTGGCTTCAACCGTAGACTCTAGAATTTTTCCTTTTTTATCAATTTCAATGGCGGCGTGAGCAATGTTGTATTTTTCTTCCTCAAAAGCGTCAAGCCAGACCACTTCTGACCCAACTATTCCATTTTTAACTTTATAATACGGGGCCTCGAGGAATCCGAATTCATTTACTCGGCTAAGATTGGCTAAGTGATTGACCAATCCAATATTGGCTCCTTCGGGGGTTTGGATAGGACAGATACGTCCGTAATAAGAACGATGAACATCGCGGACTTCAAATCCGGCTCGCTCGCGAGTCAATCCGCCGGGACCCAAAACCGAAAGTAATCGTTTATGCTCAAGTTCGGCCAAGAAATTTTCTTGGTTCATAAACTGAGAAAATTGGGAAAGCATAAAGAATTCCTTTACCACCGCTATCAAAATTTTGGGATTAATCAACTGTGTCGGCATTGATATTTCCATGGCGTTTAAGGTTGACATCCGGTCTTGGATAACCCTGCGCATTCTGGCGAAACCGACTCGTAATCTGTTCTGAACCAATTCCCCTACCGCTCTCACGCGGCGATTGCCGAGATGGTCAATATCATCGGCTTCGGCCATCGGTTCGTTATTAAGTTTGACAATTTCTTTGATAATAGCTATTAGGTCTTCCAAATCAAGCTGTCGCGATTCTTTCTTGAGATCCAACCGCTGGTTGATTTTAAAGCGACCAACCGGAGAAATATCATAACGGTCAAATCGCGAGAACATCGGTTGAACCAAAGAACGGGCATTGTCAGCCGTAGCTAAATCGCCGGGACGCAATCTTTTATAAATTTCCACGAAAGATTCATCCTCATTGGAAGCGGTGTCTTTTTGGAGAGTCGGTTCAATCGCTTTGCCGAAGATTTTAAGCATTTCTTCGTTGGTCAGCGATTTCTTTTTATCGGCAACCGCGGCAAAAATTCGCAAAAGACAGGTAATCGGAACTTTTCTTTTCCGATCTATTTTTACGCCGATGAAGCCGTTGGGTTCGGATTCTATTTCAAGCCAGGCGCCACGGTTGGGAATTACTTTAGCGCCGAAAAATTTCCGTCCCCGGAAAACATCGGCTGAAAAATAAACGCCGGCTGACCTGATTAACTGGGAAATCACCACTCTTTCTACGCCGTTAATTATAAATGTTCCCCGTTCGGTCATCATCGGGAAATCGCCAAAATAAATTTTCTGGGTATTACTGGTTTTAGAGAGGTTGTTTATTAACTTTAATTTAACCCGGAGAGTGGCTTCGTAGCTTTGCTCTTTATACTGAGCTTGAATTTCGTCATATTTTGGTTCATCAAAATCAAAACCAAGAAAATGAAGTTCCAATTCTTTTCCGGTCCGGTCCTTAATCGGAAAAAATTCTTCAAAAAGTTCTTTTAAGCCGGCGGTTAAAAGCCATTTATAGGATTTAGTTTGAATTTCTATCAGATTTGACTCCTCAATAAACGGCTTTTGATAAGAAGAGAAATTTTTCTTTATTAAAGAATTCATTTAAATCTTAAATAATTTTATAGATATTTTTGACGATTTTTGTTTTGCTCTTCCAGAGTTTTGGAAAAAATCGTTTCTTTCGTTTGGGAATCTGAAAGATAAAACCAATAATCTGAAGTTTTAGGGCTTAAAGCGGCCTGTATCGCCGTCTGACCCGGATTGGCAATTGGAGTCGGCGGCAAGCCTAAATTCAAGTAAGTGTTATAAGGCGAATCCAACTTTAAATCGCCCGTTGATAACTTATACTGAGAACAGGAATAAAAATCCCCTTGGCATTTAGCATAAAGAACAGTCGCGTCGGCTTGGATAGGCATTCCCACTTTCATCCGTTTATTGAGAATCCCCGCCACCAATTGCCGATCGTTAAAAACCGGAACCTCTTTTTCTAAAATAGAAGCTAAAATCAAAATTTGATACCAATTATCTTTTTGGCTTATTAACGGCCAAGCTTTGTTTAAAAAATTATCAAAAAATTTTTTAGCCGCCTCTTCGACTGAAGAGTCAATTTTGAAACGATAAGTATCAGGATAAAGGAAACCTTCTAAATTGTCAATACCTTCCAAATAGGGATAAATTTTTGCCAAGCCGCTATTTTTAAAATCAAAATTAACTAGTGAATTTTTTGGGATAATATTTGCCGAACTCAAAGCCCGGTCTATTCCTTTAAGAGTTGACCCTTCAATGATAGTGACGGAAATCTCCTGGCTTGCATCATCAATCAAAAAATTAATTATTTCCGGGACACTCAGGCGGCCGTTCAATTGATAAATGCCCGATTTCAAATGCCGGGCTTTGCCCGTGAAAATAGCGTAAAGTTTGAAAACGGTTATTGACCGGATTATCCGGGCTTGAGAAAGAGCGGCGGAAACTTCTTTCAATCCCTGCCCTTTTTCAATTTTCAATTCAAATTTTATATCCGAACCGATCGGCTTCAACCCGTTGAAATAAAAAACAGAAAACAAAATCAGAACTGCTGCCAGTATTATTCCGCCAACCAAAATAAAACTCACCCTTTTGTTAAAACGAGGATTCAATTGCAATATTTTGTATTATACCGACCAGCAAAGCGTTAGTCAACAGACTGGACCCCCCATAACTGAAAAAAGGAAAAGTTATCCCCACTACCGGTGAAAGGCCCAGGCAAGAACCGATATTAAAGAAAAATTGCGAAGCGAGGGCAATAGAAGCTCCCAAGCAAATAAATTTGGCGCAGTTGCCTTCCGATTTAATGCCGATCTTAATAATTCTCCAAATAATCAGCAAAAAAGCGGCAATCAAAAGAAAGCCGCCGACCAATCCCCATTCTTCCACGAAAGCGGAAAAAATAAAATCGGTTTGGGCTTCCGGCAGAAAGCCCAGCTGGCTTTGCGTCCCCTGCTCGAAGCCTTTTCCGAATAATCCCGCCGAACCGATGGCGATCTTTGACTGAATCACATTATAATTCGTTCCCAAGGGATTCCGTTCCGGAGAAATAAATCCTAAAACTCTTTCTTTTTGGTAGGGCTTCAGAAAAGTTATCCAAAGAACAGAGAATATTAAAATAAAAATTAAAAAACTGGCGAAAATCCTCTGCCATCTCAAACCGTTTACTATCAAAAAACTGAACCAAATACCGAAAAAAATTATAGCCATACCCAACGAGGGTTGAAGAGCCACCAAGGCCGCCGGAATGAAAAAATAAATCAATGAAATGAATATATTTTTGGTTAATGAAACTTCAAGATGACGGCGCGAAAAAAAACTGGCGAAAATAAGAATCAAAGAAATTTTTGCCAATTCCGAGGGCTGAAACTGGAAATTACCGATTAACAGCCAGCTGTGAGCGCCCCGGATGGGCCTGAAAAAAAAGGCGGCAATCAATAAAACAATCGTCAGCCAATAAAAAGACAGCAAAAACCAATTTTGGGTTATAAGCCACCGCCAGTTGATTTTAGCCGCGAAAAAAATAATCAAAAAACTCAATGCGTACCAAATAAGTTGGATTTGAAAAAGCGCCGGTTTGGTAGACGAAAGCGACATTAAACTGGCCGCGGCTATAAAAATCAAAGCGCCGATAAGCCACCAATCTATTTTTTTAAACATTAAAATTTAGCTGATAAAGGCTCAATAAAAATCTTGGTTCTGTTTGTGTCTATTTTTTTTATCCAGTCGCCTTTTGGGAATTCAATGGAAAAAGCCCGCTGTTCATCCCCTTTAAGGTCAGTTAAGGTTGTGTAAGATGCGTTTAAGATTTGACTTCCTTCAAGATTATAAAGAAGGGCTATAATTTTTGTTTGAGATATTAAAAGAGGATTTTTATTTCTGACGATGCCTTTCACCGTCACGCTTCCGTTTGAAATTACCGTTTGATGGGAAGGATTTTCTAAATCAGGTTTAAACATTTCTTCCTGTGACTGCCAAACAATACTTGAAGCGGATATTTCCAGTTCCACTTGTTTTGCGTCTTGGGGATTAACCGGGACAGCGGTTTCTACTAGATATTTCACTTCGCCGCTATAAATAAACGACTGGCCTTCAACGGTTTTCAGTAAGCCGAAAGGGCCGATGATTTTAAACTGGTAAGAAAAACTTTTAGCCCCGAAGCTTAAATTGGGATTGGTAATTTCGGCCAATAGTGTTATTCCGTTTTCTCCGGCCGGCAAAGCTAACGCCCAATCACCCGCCAGATCTTTTAATTGAGTCAATTCGCAAGGCGAGCAAACCCCGCCGCAATCAATTTCTTTTTCGCCCTGATTTTTAATTTTGTCAAAGCAGGTCGGCGCGGGTTTTAAAAACAAAATATAAATCAGCCAAAAAATAATAAATAATATTAAAAAATAGAGAGCGCCGTAAAGCAGTTGTTTTACTAAACGCGGGGTCATACGTAAATATTACAACTAAAAACTAAAATACTAAATACTAAAATAAAAATCCCCGGCAAAGCCTACTTTCGCCCCGAAGGACTATCATCAGCGCTTATGGCTTTTACTTCCGTGTTCGGAATGGGAACGGGTAGGACACCATAAACTGTATCACCGAGGAATGCCAAATTTATTAAAATTTACAAGCTGAAAGCGCAGTCAAATTTTACCATAAATTTGCGCACCCAGCACATAATGCGTTATGTGCTGGGTAAAGGTTTTCTAACAAAATTTTCTTCGCCTATACTGGCTTGAAAATTTTGAGAAAGCCCTTTAGACAACTTTTTGAGGTAGAGAATCGGTGGTCTATTAGTACCTCTCGGCTGAACTCCTTACGGAGCTTACACCTAAGGCCTATCAACCCTGTAATCTTCAGGGGACCACCTAAATAATAAATTATTTAGTGATACTTAATCTTGGGAGGGGCTTCGCGTTTAGATGCTTTCAACGCTTATCCCGGCCGAACATAGCTACCCGGCGGTTCAGCAGGTGCTGAAGCCGGTAGACCAGAGGTTCGTTCAACTCGGTCCTCTCGTACTAGAGTCGACTTCCCTCAAGTATTCATCGCTGACAGTAGATAGAGACCAACCTGTCTCACGCATATTGGTCACTTATTACTAAGTGTATTGGACTATATCTTCACCCCAATAATAATCGGGGGGCTAACGTTTAGTCTCTACGGGCTTCTTTAATTCATAAAGAGTTCCCTCGGTATTGCCCTAATCATCAATTAGGGTTCCACCGATATTAGTTAGCTAAATTATTAAACTATTGGAATATAGAAATTACTTTCTATAACCGCCGTGATTGATGTCATAATCCTCGGATTCAAACCGTTCAATTCACAAAACTTGATTTATATTTTATGAACTCAACGGTTTGAACCCAGCTCGCGTACCCTTTTAATTGGCGAACAGCCAAACCCTTGGGGCCTTCTTCAGTCCCAGGATAGGGTGAGCCGACATCGAGGTGCCGAGCGGAGCCGTCGATATGGACTCTCGGGCCCCACCAGCCTGTTATCCCCGGGGTAGCTTTTATCCGGTGTCTCCGACCTTTCTATAAAGAATCGTCGGGTCACTAAGTTCTGCTTTCGCATCTGCGCGGCCTGTCAGCCTTGCAGTTAAGCCGGCTTTTGCCTTTACGCGTCCAGCCCGATTTCCATCCGGGCTAAGCCGACCTTAATAAACTCCTCCGTTACTCTTTAGGAGGATAACGCCCCATTAAAACTGCCCGCCAGACAGTGTCTCCGAACGTTTTTGCCGTTCAGATTAGATTTTAAAACTCGAAAGATGGGTGTTTCATTGTCGGCTCCATTCCGCCCGAAAGCGAAACTTCAAAGCCTGCCCACTACGCTACGCATTAAAGTTCTAAAAACAATATCAAGCTGCAGTAAAGCTCCCGGGGTCTTTTCGTCTTACTGCCAGTACCCCGCGTCTTCACGGGAATCGCATTTTCATCGGGCTCTTCGTTGAGACAGTTCTCCGATCGTTACGCCTTTCGTGCGCTTCAGAACTTACCTGAAAAGGAATTGCGCTACTTTAACACAGTTATAGTTACTGCGGACATTGACGAGGGCTTCGGGCAGTGGGCGCTTCAATATTGCTATCAAAGCACTCCCGCCGTTAACCTTCTCGCATCGGTCAGGCGTCACCCCCTATACATCCTCTTACGAGTTAGCAGGGAGCTGTGTTTTTGGTAAACAGTCGCCAGAGATTCTTTCGCTGCGTCCCTCCCCAGTTTTGGTATCAAACAAGCTATTTTTTAGCCGCTTGAAAAGTTCAATTTTACCACTGCCGTGAATTTTTAATCTTTTTTCACGAAGCAATGCGTCTGATTTTAATCGGTATGCTTCTGCATAGATCAAAATCCATTCACCTTGCTTGCGAGTAGTAAATTTTTTGCCTTTAGCATTATGCGTCGCCAATCTTCTCTTAAGATTGTTTGTTATGCCAATATAAATTTCGTTAGAAACATTATTTTGTATAACATATATTATCCACATAATAATTACTTTACCAAAACTGGGGAGGGAAAGACATATTGCGAACTTACGTCTGCTTTTTTGCCGAGTTCCTTAACGAAGGATTACCCGTTCCCCTGAGGCTCCTCGCCTCACCCACCTGTGGCGGTTTACGGTACGGAGCCCATTAACATAACTCTTAGAAGGTTTTCTTGGAAGACTCTTCAACTGAATTGAATCGGTAAAAACCAAAACTTTTTTCGGTCTCCGAAATTCGCCATTAAAGGCAGCTCCAACAGATTTTCTGGTCGGAGCATTTCTTGAGACAAACAACGCCAAACCATTAAGGCGCTCAATTTTATTTTCTTCGTCACTCCATCGATAATTAATGGGCAGGTCGGAATATCAACCGACTGTCCTTTAGCTGCGGCTTACGCCATTGCCTTAGGGCCGCCTAACCCTCCGTCGATTTTCGTTGCGGAGGAAACCTTGGATTTTCGGGGATCAGATTTCTCATCTGATTTGTGATTACTCATGCCAACATTCTCTCTTCCCAGCGCTCCAGTCGCCCTCGCGGGTCAACCTTCACAGCGGCTGGAAATGCTCTCCTATCACACCAATGCTCCGCATTGGAATTTCCAATTTTTAATTTCTAATTTTCAATGAAACTCCGATGAATTAATTGTTTGAAAATTAAAACATTGAAAATTTTCCGATTCTATCGAGAATCCTCGACAAAGTCGGGACAATGAAAATTGAAAATTGGTAATTGAAAATTTCAGTGCGAAGCACTGGCATCCGTGTCTTCGGTAGTATGCTTAGCCCCGATAAATTTTCGACGCCCCCAACCATCGGATAGTGAGTTGTTACACACTCTTTAAAGGATGGCTACCTCTAAGCCAACCTCCTATTTGTCTCTGGTTGGAGACTTTCTTTAACACTTAGCATACATTTTGGGACCTTAGACGACGGTCAGGGCTTTTTCCCTCGCGACCACGGAGCTTAGCCCCCGCAGTCTGACTGCCGGAGAACAAAATCTGGTATTCGGAGTTTGATTGATTTGTCGGACTTTCGCCCTTTACAAATCATCCAGTGCTCTACCCCCAGAAATCTATTTATCCGACGCTAGTCCTAAAACTATTTTGGAGAGAACCAGCTATTACCAAGCTCGATTAGCTTTTCACTTCTTATCCCAGTTCATCCGAGAGTGTTGAACGGCTCACCGGTTCGGACCTCCAGCCGAATTTCTTCGGCCTTCATCCTGACCAGGACAAGCTCGCTTGGCTTCGGGTCTTACTCGCACTGCTATTAGCGCTATTAACACTTGGTTTCCCTTTGCTTCCCTCGCTTCGCGAGGTTAAACTTGCAATGCAAATAAAGTCGTTGGCTCATTCTTCAATAGGCACCTCGTCACCCGTTATTTCTTGCGAAATCGTAAGGCTCCGAGTCCTTGTAAGTATATGGTTTCAGATTCTATTTCACCGGCCTCAACGGCCTATTTTTCACCTTTCCCTCACGGTACTTGTTCACTATCGATCACAAAGCGTATTTAGCCTTAGGAGATAGTACTCCTGGATTCCTCCGAGGTTGTCTGGCCTCGGAGTACTTAAGAATGAAAAATTAAGAGTTTGCCGACTTTTGTCTACGAGGCTATCACTCCCTTTGGCACCGCTTTCCAACGGTTTCGACTAGCCAACACCGACACATCATTAAAATAATAATGAGTCGCGTGTCCCGATAAATCGGGACAAATTTGTAACTCTTATCTTAAGTTTAAGTCCCGACGCACTTTTTAATTTTTAAAAAATGAAAGTCGAGGATCCCGACTTTCGTCGGGACTTTAAAACTTAAGAAAAATTTCCATCTTGCAACGTCCATCAAATCTTCTTGCGAAAATTTTAACGGATTTAGGCTCTTCCCGTTTCGCTCGCCGCTAATCAGGGAATAAAAATCTTTTTTTTGTTCCTCCGCTTACTGAGATGTTTCACTTCAGCGGGTCTGCTATTCCAAAATTTATATTTGGAATCATCCCGATTTTATCGGGATAGGTTACCCTATTCGGAAATCCCCGGGTCAAAGGTTGCTAGGCACCTCACCGAGGCTTATCGCAGCTACGCCACGTCCTTCATCGCCACTTTGTGTCAAGGCATCCACCATATACCCTTATTAATTCTCTACCTCAAAAAATTGTCTAATTCCGCACCAGAAAAATTCGGCGCGGGGGTCATATTAAATTTTTAAATTTCTTTCCGATTCAATCTTCTATTCTTTACCCACACACCGATTGAGCATTTATTTTTTACGTTAGACATCAATGCTTAATCGGTCTAAGGGCAAATTGTCCGGCTATAAAAATAAAATTCCCGCCGTTTTCAGGCGGGGTATACAATAACTTTACTTAATAAAGTTTTTCACCTCGCCCATTATAGTGAAGAATATACATATGATGTGTATAAAGTATTGGATAAATTATAAACTTTGTCAACCCCCACACCAATTGAGTTTAGTAGTTAGATAAAAATAATCTAAAAACTCAATTGGTGTGGGGGTTGATTAACTTAACTCCTATCTTTTATGCTCTACTTCCTCTTTCATTTTATTAAGAAGATGAGAAGCATAATCTTTGCCTCCTAAGCCGAAAGCGATTCCGCCGGCTAAGGCAAACATAGCCACTAAACCGGAAATGATTATATTGAACAAGCTGCTGGCAATTCCTAATTGCGCCAAAGCGGCCAGCAATCCGAAAATCACCACCGTCCACCAGGCAAGCGCGGCCAAAAAGTGCGCTACGTCAAACCGGGCGCCGGCAACGGAAACCTTAACTATTGATTTGAGGAATCCGGCAATAATGAAAGCCGCCAATAAAATCAAAACGGCTATGATGATGTTGGGAATGTAATTAAGAATTGAACTAAGGAAACCGGAGAAAGCGTAGAATTTCAAAATATCTGAAGCCGCCAATACAGAGGCAATAACCACAAACCAGTAAACAATCTTTCCCAGGAATTTTCCGGTATCAAGACGCCAACCGCCCCGTTTCAAATATTCCTCCAATCCCGAGCGCATCAAAAGGTTATCCAATTTTATCAAGCGGACGATTCTTATCACGATCAGGTCCAAAACCGAAGCGACAATCAAACCGACAACAAAAATTATCAACGCTCCTAATATCATCGGAATAACGCCCAGCACCTGAACCCAAAGATTGTTCAAGGCCTGTAAGGTAACATCACCCCAACTTTGTAATAATTGCGCCATAATTTTTTAATTTTAATTTTCTAAATTATATTTTTCGACCTTTTTGTTCGCTGATTTAAGTATAGCAAAAATCCCTCAAATAAACAGCGCAGTAGGATGTGGATAACCCTGAGGTAATTATTTTTTCAAAACAAAACTGTTCGCGGTGTTATAAAAAAATTCTTTATATCCTTCCCAACTGCTTTTAAGCGTATTGAAAGTTACAATCCAGACATTTTCTTCTTTTTCATCCTTGACTAATACCGTCAAAATTTTGAAATTTACCCCTTGTTGAGAAAGCTCCGCTTCTATCGCATGGCCGGGTCTGCCGCTTATTGTCATATCCTGATCTTTAGTGAAAACAGTATTCGGAATAGTTTGCAGAAGCGAATTCTTAAGGTTCTGCAGATATTCGTCCAGAGTTTTCCCCTGAAGCACGTCATAAACCACCGCCAAATAACTTCTGAAATTAATTTTTTGGGCCGCAGAATCTTTTATAATTTCATTCGTGTCAAAAGCCATTGCCGAAACTCCAATCGCGGCCGTGGTTTGCATCCAGCCGGGGGGAAGATTAATGGAAAAATCATCAGTTATTATTTTATTTTGAGATTGTTCGGGGGTTTGTTGAGTATTTATTCCCGCTGCCGGTGTTTGATTTTTTGCTACGTTATCCGCGGCTTCTTCCGCCGGGTTGCTCAAGTTCGGTCGCGCGGTTTTCTGAAAAAATAGGAAATAAACGCCGATTAAGACCGCCGATATGACGCCGACGATTGCCAAAACAATAATAATATTTTTGTTTTTCATAAACTTGTGTGGAAAACTATTTCGTGGTCAGGAAATAATACCAGGGATGTTTTTCGCTCATTAAATTTCCATTGTCAGCGCTGACGGTCTGCGTCTTGCCGGCATTGATTTTTATGAATCCGAAAAGTTTTCTTGATTCGTTGACTTCCATTTTATAAACCGGCTGGTCATTTTCTGTGGTTAATTGGACGGCTGTCGGCGCGATATTTAATTTTTCCGCCGCCTGGCTGGCCGAAATTTTAACTTCAGTATTTCCAATCTTTAAAGAATTATCAGAGATGGAAACATTGTCGGTCGTCACTTCCAGATTTTTATCCTTGATAATAACATTACTCCCGGCCGATTCCACGCTTATCGGCCTGTCTCCGACATTAAGCAATATTTTTTTGCCGGTGGCTTTCACCGTCACGTTGTCAATTTTCATTTCGTTTTTGCTGACGTTTATATCCGTTGCTATTTTATTGATTTCCACGGCTTCAATTTCATTTCGGTTTTTAATCAGGTCGCCGACCATCTGATTTTTTTCATCTTTTAAGGTCTGGAGCTCTTTAACTTGTTGCGGGGCGTTTTGAATGGCGCTGATGTTTTCAATTTTGGCTTTATAATAAGTGTCTATTTCCTGGGCCGATTGAACTGCCACCGGTTTCACCGGCTCGGCAATTATCGCCCGGCTGGAGGCGCTTGAAACAGAGCCGGTTGCGGTTTGGAGATTGCACTGCTCTTTCACTTTTTGGAGGCCGGCAATCAGTTCGGCAACAATATCGTTGATTTCTTTTCTTGACTTAGCTGCCTCTTTTTGCAAGTCGGAATCGCTGAGATTTTTCAATTTTTCGTAATAGCTTATTTTTTGCCCCCAATTTTCAACTTCGGCGCATCTGTTTATTTTTACCGGCATAGGGACAGTGGCAGTGGTGGGAGCAATCGTCGGCGCCGATTGGGTAGTGGTCGGCGGTTGTGGTTTTGTTGTCGCGGTATTGCATCTTTCTTTGCTTGCAGTGATTTGTTTTTTGAGTTCCAAAATTCTTTGAGTTATCGCGTCGCTTTTTTCTTTATCTCCATTCGCTTGGGCTACCCGAAGTTCAGAAAGAAGAGCGTCATATTGTTTCATTAAATCATTGCCGATATAACAAACGGAAATGACTTGAGGGGCAACCGTCGTGGCGGGAATTTCCTGGGGAACGGCTTTTGTTGAAGTTATCGGAACATTCTGTCCGCCGGAATAATCGGTACTGGGGACAGGAACGTATGACTTTGTGGTTGTATTGGTGTTCGCACAACGATTGACGCAAACGCTTTTGGCGTATTCCTGCCAAAGCGAGGAAGGTTTACAGGAACTATCCCCTCCCTGATTTTCCGTATATCCGTCATAACATTGGACATAGGAATTTTTAAAAGCGCCGACGCCGCATTCGTTGGAAACGGAAAAACTATTCACTCCGCATTTATTATTTATGGTAGTGTTTGATGTTGAAACTGATTTCGTTTCGGCAGGTGTCACCTGGGTAGTGGCGGTATTTGACACCGGAACCGACTTTGTTTCGGTAGGCGCCGCCTGAATAGCTTGCGGCGCGACTTGAACGGCCTTTCCGGAAACGTTCGTGGTCTGCGCTAAAGCAATCACCGGCATCGCCACGACAAAAGCCAACAGAATAATAATTAAAGGTTTAATGTTTTTCATACTCTAATTATAGCAAATTTGAGTTTAATTTTTGCCCGCCCTCGCTTTCGCCGCCGCCGAATTTCGTGCCAGTGAAACTGG
>JAVHOD010000045.1:0-12359 GCA_036169835.1 Minisyncoccota bacterium
AAAATCATCAAGGGGCTCAAGACGGTCGGCGGAGGTTTCTGGAGCGCCACAATCACCGAAACCGACAAAATTTTTATAACCAAATATCTGGGTTTGATGTTGAAAGTGGGCACCGATCTTTTGCAAGCCATTGAGGTTTTGATAACGGACTTCGACAAGCCGGGTGTCAAGATGTTTTTAAGCGAGGTGCGCTCAAACCTGGAAAAAGGCCAGCCCTTTTATATTTCGTTCGCCAAATATCCGAGATTTTTTAATCAGGTTTTTGTCAATTTGATAAAAGCGGGGGAGGCCTCGGGAAATCTGGATAGGGTTTTGGAAGACATGAGCGTCAGTTTGGAAAAACAGCAGGATATCAAAAATCGCATCCGGGGAGTTTTGGTTTATCCGGTTTTTCTTCTGGCGACCTCGTTTTTTATCCTGTTCTTTTTGGTCAGTTTCGCTCTTCCGAAAATCGCCAATGTTTTTGCGGGAGGCGGTTTTAAGCCGCCTATATTTTCAAGGATTGTTTTTGCCGTAGGAGGATTTTTCGGAAAATATGCCTTGTTTTTAATGCTTTTTTTTATTATCGGAGGGATCGCCGTTTTTTATTTTTATAAAATTTCTATGGCTTTTCGGCGCTTCGTTTTCAATCTTTTAAACCATCTTCCCGGAGTTCGCGATGTCATCAACAAAATAGCCCTCCAGCGATTTGCCGTGACTCTGGCTTCTTTAATTGAAGCCGGTTTGCCGCTTACCCAGGGGATAGAACTTACGGCTCAGGCGGTCGGCAATGAAGAAATGACAGAAGCGCTTTTAAGGATTTCCCGGGAAGGTATAACCAGAGGTTTAAGCGTGAGTGATTCCTTCCGAAGGGAAGTAATTTTCCCGCGGGTGGTTGTTAATCTCATCGCAATTTCAGAAAAGGCGGGCCATATTGAGAATGTTTTAAAAACCCTAAGTCATTTTTACGAAAACGAAACCGACTCGTCCATCAAGTTTATGGTTTCCTTGCTGGAGCCGGCTCTTTTGATGGGCATGGGCGTTATTGTCGGAGCGATCGCTCTTTCCATAATCGTTCCTATATATCAGTTGACCACCAAGTTTTAAGAATTTAGGATTTAGAATATAGAATTTAGGGAATTTAAAACCCTAAACCCTAAATACTAAATTCTAATCCCTTTTATTATGAAAGGATTCACCTTAATTGAACTTATGATAACCTTGGCCATTTTGACGATTGTCGCGGTCATCGGCGGCGTTAATCTTTTTAATTATTACAGCCGTCAAAATTTAACTTCGGCTGCCAATGAAATTGTTGCCCTGCTCAGGCAAGCCCAGAATAGTTCCCTGACCCAAGAAAGCGGAGACCAATGGGGGGTTCATTTTTCAAACGTGACAACAACCCAGGGTTTAATTCAGCTTTTTCACGGTTCCAGCTTCGCTTCCGGCACTTTAGCCAATAGTCAATCCTTGCCCACCGGCGTTCAATTTATTAATCCCGTTTCGGGTACTTCCACGGATGTTATTTTTTCAAAAGTGACCGGCTATCCGAACACCTCCGCTTCTATTGCGGTGGCGCTGACAGCCAATCTGAACACCTCTTCCACTATTATAATTAATGTTATAGGCCAAGTATCCAAACCTTAACTTCGGCTGGAGAATTTGTTTAAGGTTTTTATTATTGATGGTATTATTGTATAAAAGATGAATATAAAGAATAGTAAGGGGCAAGCCCTGATAGAAATTCTTATTGGTTTGGCTGTGGGCGCTATTTTGATAGGCGGAGCGACGGCGGCGATAGTGGCGATTTTGCGTTCCAATTTGGAAAGCAAAAATTTCCAAACCGCTTCTTCTTTGAGCCAGGAATTGGTTGACAACGCTAAAACCCTTGCCGAATCCGACTGGCATAATATTTACAATTTGAGCAAAGGTTCCAGCACCCAATATTATGTGGCGGCTTCGGGCACAATCTTGGCTGTTTTTTCCGGTACCACCACCACTCTGGCCGGAAATTTCACTTATACCAAATTTTTTTCCGTGGAAAATGTTAACCGCGACGCTTCCAGTACCATTGTGGCCAGTGGCGGCACCGATGACCCTTCAACTCAAAAAATTACCAGCCATATCCAGTGGCCAAGCGCCGGTCAAACGTCGGATGTGCCTCTAGTGGTTTATTTGACGCGCTGGCGTAATATGATTTCCCGGCAGACAGATTGGTCAGGAGGATCCAGTCAGGCAGGGCCGGTTATTGAATTCAATAACCAATTCGCCAGTTCCACGGGCATTGATTATTCCTCCAGCACGGGCTCAATTATTATTCAGGGATTTTAAGAGCAAACCAAATTTGCCTTCGAAAACCAGAATAATTTTGCTCCAGTCCCGATTTTGCTGAAGCAAAATCGTGGATCCGCGATGCCTGAAGGCATCGGGACGGCAACCCTCAGCGTCCAAACTCCGCAAAGCGGAGACCAATCTTTGGCCGCCTGCGGGATATTTTCTCAGACAAGTTTGGTTTGCTCTAAGAAAGAGTTTTTTGCTAAAGTAAGTTTACTATTGTAATTCCACGATCGTGGAATTACAATAGTAGGTGAATTTTATAGTTGACTTTGATTTTTTTGAAATTATAATTTATAGTTCATTTTGATATGGAAGAACAAATAACTCAACCGGAAGAAATTAAACCCGCCTCCGCTGAAGCTACAGCGGGCAAGGAAGAAGAGGAATTATTAAAATGCCGGGAAGAAAAGGAAGAATATCTTGACGGCTGGAAGCGCGCCAAAGCCGAACTTATCAATTACAAAAAAGACGAAGCCAAGCGGTTTGAAACGGTGATTAAGCTGGCAAATGAAGATTTGATTAAAGAATTGTTGTTGGTTTTAGACAGCTTTGATTTAGGGCTAATTTCTTTATCTCCCTCCGGGAGATCCCCCGAAGGGGGAGAAAAAGAAGGTTCGGCCCAAAAGGGGATGTACTTGATTCGTTCGCAACTCAAGGATATTCTTAAATCTTACGGCTTGGAAGAAATAGAAACTTCGGTTGGCGAAAAATTTGATATAAATATTCATGAAGCCGTAGCGGAAATAGAATCAGATCGGCCATCGGGAACTATAATTGAAGAGATTGAAAAAGGTTATTTATTAAACGGCCGGGTCATCAGGCCGGCCAGAGTAAAAATAGCAAAGTAAATTTTCAATTTACAATTTTCAATCAATGAATCAATTTACAATTTTCAAACGTTTGAAAATTAAATCATTGAAAATTCATTAGAAATTAAAAATTAGAAATTAAAAATTATGTCTAAAATATTTGGTATTGATTTGGGAACAACTTATTCGGCGATGGCGGTTATTGAAGCGGGGGAGCCGAAAATAATTGAGAACGCCGAGGGCAATCGGACGACTCCTTCTATTGTCGCTTTAAGCAAAAACGGGGAACGGCTGGTGGGTTTGTTGGCCAAGCGTCAGTCGGTCACTAACCCCAAAAACACTATTTTTTCGGTGAAGCGTTTAGTCGGCCGGAGATTCACCGACAAAACCGTCCAATATGACAAGACCTGGCTCTCTTATGAAATTAAGGAGGGGGCTAACGTCGGCGTGGAAATAAAAATGGGTGACCGCTGGTATAAACCCGAAGAAATTTCGGCGATGGTTTTGCAAAAACTCAAAGCGGACGCCGAAGCCAAATTGGGAGAAAAAATTACCGAAGCGGTCATCACCGTGCCGGCTTATTTTGACGACAGCCAGCGCCAGGCGACTAAAAACGCCGGAGAAATCGCCGGATTTAAAGTGCGGCTGATTTTAAATGAACCGACGGCCGCGGCTTTGGCTTACGGTTTGAATAATAAAAAAAATGAGCAGATTATCGTCTATGATTTCGGCGGCGGCACTTTTGACATTTCCATTTTGGAAGTCAGCGAAGACGTTATTGAGGTTAAAGGAACCGGCGGCGACACCCATCTGGGCGGTGATGATTTTGACAAAAGAATAATTGATTATTTGGTTTCCGAATATAAAAAACAGGAAGGCGTTGATATTTCCAAAGACCCGCTGGCCCTGCAGCGTTTGAAAGAAGCGGCCGAAAGAGGCAAGCACGAACTTTCCACCGCTTTGGAAACTGAAATCAATCTTCCTTATATCACGACCGACGCTTCCGGCCCCAAACATTTCCTGATGAAGTTAACCCGGGCCAAACTGGAAGAATTGGTTGGCGACTTGATTGAACGTTCCATAAAATTAGTTGATGAAACTTTAAAAGAAGCAAATTTTAAACCCGCGGACATTGATGAAATTGTTTTGGTCGGCGGCCAGACGAGAATGCCGGCGATTGCCGAAGCGGTCAAGAAATTTTTCGGCAAAGAACCGCATAAAGACGTCAATCCCGATGAGGTGGTGGCGGCCGGAGCGGCCATTCAGGCCGGGATTCTTCAGGGCGAAGTGAAAGACATTCTGCTTTTGGATGTTTCGCCTTTGGGTTTAAGCATTGAAACCATGGGCGGAATCGCGACCCCGATGATTCCGAAAAACACCACTATTCCCACGGCCAAGACCCAGGTTTTTTCCACGGCGGCTGACAGCCAGACGGCGGTGGAAATCCACGTGCTTCAGGGAGAGCGGGAAATGGCGGCCGACAATAAGACATTGGGCAAATTTTTTCTTGACGGGATTCCCCCCGCTCCCCGGGGCGTTCCCCAAGTTGAAGTTACTTTTGACATTGACGCCAACGGCATTTTGAATGTTTCCGCCAAAGACAAAGCCAGCGGTAAAACTCAGTCAATCAGAATTGAGGCGACCACTTCATTAAATAAAGAAGAAGTGGAGCGGTTGAAACAGGAAGCGGCGCTTCACGCCGAAGAAGACAAGAAAAAGAAAGAACTGGTGGAAGCGAAAAATCAGGCGGAGTCCTTGATTTATCTGGCGGAAAAGACGCTGAAAGAAAATGGCGAAAAAATCGGCCAGGAAGCCAAAGATTCCTTGACGGCAAAAATAGAAAAATTAAAGTCAACTGAAGCAAGCGATAATCTCGCGGAAATCCAAGCGGCGGTCAACGAACTTTCCCAAGCTCTTCAAGACATTGGCAAAGGATTGTATAATAAATAAATAAATAATGGCTGATTTAATTTCCAAAGAAAACGGCGGTTCCAATCAATCGTCTGTTAAAATTATTCCTATTTTAGTCTTGGAGATTATTTCGGCTTTTTTGATGAGTTTTTATTTCCGGCAGATGGTAGCCGGGCTTAACGTCCCGAATTTAATTTGGTTTTTAGTCGGTTTTATCTTGTTTGTTATTTTTTCTTTCTTAGCCGCTCTGTTTATAAATGAATTGTTGTGGTCAAGTTTGGCGGCCGGTTTGTCGGTGATAGTCAGCTTGGCGGTTTTCTACGATTATTTTTCAGTGGTTTTGCTGGGATTCGGGCTTTTGGTTTTTCTGATTTTGCTTTGGGGCATGTCCAGGTTGAAGACGGATTCGGATAACACCTTAAAGATTAATTTTTCCCATTTATCAAAAATATTTTTGTCTAAAATCACTTTAGCGCTGGCAATTTTATTTTGCCTTTTCGCTTATTTCCTATTTTCCACCAAGGGCGGTTTTCCGATTTCTTTTGAAAGTTTCCGGGTTTTCATATTAAAGCCCAATGAAGGAATAATTAGGATTTTCGTTCCTAATTTTAAATTTCAGGAACCCTTGCAAACGGTTTTAGCCGGCGTTCTGGAAAAGCAATTAGTCCAGAGCGTTCCCAACTTTAACAATTTGCCGGCCTCGGTCAAGGAAACGGCCATCACTTCGGCTGTTGACCAGCAATTCGGCGTTAGTTTGGATAAGGCTCTCGGTTATCAGGTCAATCTCAAGGACCCGGTTGACAAAGTTATTTATGATTCTTTGGTGATAAAATTCGACCAACTTAACCCAATGGCTAAAAATTGGACCTACATCGGAATTTTTGTTGTTTTGTTTTTTACCATCCGGTTTTTGTTTATCCCGATAAATTGGTTGCTTTCTATTTTAATGTTTTTAATCTATCAATTGCTGTTGGCGGTTAAGTTTGTCAGTATTAAATCGGAATCAAGAAGTAAGGAAGTTTTCGTTATATAATTTACGGATTAGTATATTCGTACCGATTTGTAATTCGCAGGGAAAATCATGAGCAAAGATTACTACAAAATTTTAGGGGTTGACCGCAACGCCTCGCCCGAGGAAATCAAAAAAGCTTTTTACAAGCTGGCTCATTTATATCATCCGCATAAAGCCGGCAAAGACGAAAAAAAATTCAAGGAATTAAACGAAAAATTCAAGGAAATTAATGAGGCCTACCAGGTGCTTTCCGATAAGGGCAAAAGGGAGCAATATGACCGCTTTGGAAAAGTTTTTGAAGGAGCCCAGGCGGGTGGCGGACAATGGCCGTCCGGGTTTGAGCAGGGCTTCGGGTCATCGGGTGACGGTTCTGGTTTTAATTTTGAAGGAGATTTCGGCGATCTCGGCGATTTGGGTGATTTTTTTGAGACTTTTTTCGGAGGAATGGGCGTCAAACAGCGCCGCCCCACTTATCGCCGCGGTTCGGATATGGAAATAGTTCAGGAAATAAGTTTGGAAGAATCTTTTTCCGGGGTTCGGCGGCATTTGGAATATAAAACTTTTATCACTTGCGATAAATGTAAAGGTTTGGGTTATGATAAAAAGGAAGGGAAAAGCGTTTGCTCAACTTGCGCCGGCCGTGGAGAAATAAAAGAAAATCGCCAGACGTTTTTCGGAAATTTTTCCCAGAATCGGGTTTGCTCCCAGTGCCATGGCATGGGTGAAGTGCCTAATAAAGTTTGTCCGGAATGCAAAGGTTCCGGCCAGAAGTCCAGTATCAGGGAAGTGGATGTTGATATTATTCCGGGCGTGGCCGACGGCCAGATTATAAAAATAAAAGGCATGGGCGAAGCGGGCGAGCGGGGGAGCGAAACCGGGGATTTATATGTCCGAATTAAAGAAAAACCCCATTCGTTTTTTCGCCGGGAAGGGGATGATTTATATGTGTCTCAGGATTTGAAATTTACCGAGGCCTTGCTGGGCAAAAAAATCAAAATAAAAGATTTAAGCGGCGAGACGATTGATATTGAACTGCCGGCCGGATTTAATTTCCGCGAAAGATTAAAAATCGGAGGAAAGGGCATGCCGCACTTGCATGGTATGGGTCGGGGCAATCTTTATATGGAATTTGACCTGAAATTGCCTAAGAAAATTTCGGAAAAAGCCAAAAAAATAATTGAGGATTTGGATAAGGAGATATAAAGATTATTATGAAAGGTAGCGACCTAAAAATAAAAAGATTATCTTTATTATTCGCCAAATATAAAATTTATCCCAAGAGTTGTTACAAAAATAATTCTCCGGTTATTTTTTTCAAAAAAAAATACCCTGACAATTATTTCAACAAAGATTTGCAATTATTTTTATCGTGTCAAAACTACGCCCCTAATAAAAGGGGCGCGGATTTACCGTGGTGGGGAAAGAATTATTTTAGTAAGAAAAAAGGCTGCCGCGTTTTTATTATTAGTCAGGATTCTAACGCAGAAGATGCCGGCAGTATAGTGTTTTTTGCGAATTTGTTTCCCATATTTAAAAATAAAAGCGAATACGAAAATTATCTAAACGAAGGAAAACTACATTTTGTCTTTGAAAGCTGGGAAAGGATCAAAAAACGTTTTATAGAATGGGGCATTGATTTTGATTATATTTATATTACCGATGGGAAGAAAATTTATAAGGAAAATCCGCGGAAAGATGGATGTTTTGATATTTTTAAAAGCAAAGAATTATTGGAAGCAGAGATAGATTTATGCAATCCCGATCTAATTATTACTCTCGGGAAAAGTTCATTGGAGTTATTAGACGGAAAACAAATTTACCGTTTTACGGTTGGGAAAAAGATAAAAATTAAAGAAAAGCTGTGTGTAGCATCACCGTTTTTGACGGGTCAAGGTATTTCTCAACCAAATTTTAATGAACGATTGTCTGCCGCAAGAAAGGCCATAGAAAGCGTTATAAGAAAAAAATAATAAATAATTATACACCTCGCCTCTTCGATAAAATAAGTTTTTAGGATATAATTATTAAAATAGAGGCGAGGTACCCAGAATTGTAGAGATTAGCTTAAAATTTAAACAATTATGGTAGAAATTATTTTTTTAATTATTATTTTATTGGTTTTATTAGCCGGTTTGGCGCTGATTTTTTGGTTTTTGAAAAATCGTTTGGCTGTGCCGAAAAATGACGAGCAATCTTTATTGATGATTCAAAATCAGATTAATGAGATTACCAAAACTCTTGATAATAAGCTTGGCGAGTCAAACAGGAGCATGCAAAACCAGTTTGACAGCAGTAGCCGGTTAATTAAAGAAATTACCCAAGAGCTTACTAAAGTCGGCGAGGGGCAAAAGCAAGTGGTGGACATCGCAAAACAATTAGAAGACCTTCAGGATATTTTGAAAAATCCGAAACAGCGGGGAAATTTAGGCGAATACTCTTTGGAATTATTATTGCAGAATTTTTTTCCTCATAATTATGAATCTCAGTATGAATTTAAGGATGGCACGAAAGTTGATTTTATAATCCGTATCAAGGACAAAATCATTCCCATTGATTCTAAATTCAGTTTGGAAAATTATCAGAGAATTTCAGAAGCTCATGACGAAAGCCAAAGACAGAAATTGGAAGAAGTTTTTAAAAGCGATATCAAAAAACGCATTGATGAAACGGCTAAATATATCAAGCCGGAAGAGAATACGATGGATTTCGCTTTTATGTTTATTCCAAGCGAAGCAATTTATTACGATCTTTTAGTTAATAAAATCGGCGCTTTGAAAGTTAATACCCGCGATTTGATAGAGTATGCCACGAGAGAAAAGAAAGTGATTATTGTCTCGCCGACATCATTTATAGCTTATCTTCAAACCGTTCTTCAGGGCCTGAAAGCCATGCATATAGAAGAAGAAACGAAGGCAATCATTAAAAACGTAGAAGAATTAAGACGGCATTTGATCGGTTACGCCGATTTTTCTAAAAAAATAGGAGTGCATCTGGGCACGACCGTTAATATGTATAATCAATCACAAAAGGAATTCAAGAAAATCGACAAAGACGTTTTGAGAATTACAGGTAATGTGGTTGGGGTAGAGCCTTTAAATTTAGAAAGTCCGGAAAATGAAGACGGAGAATAAGGTCCAAGAATTTTATGAGCGGCTTGGCCGGCCAACGGCTGATTTTTCTTTAAAAAGGCGCCAACAGGACGTTCTTTTTGACAAAAAGTGGCTGCGGTTTCTTAAACTAGCGCCTTTTTTCAGGCATTTACCTTTTATAGATTTTGTTTTAGGAGCCGGCTCAATGGCCTTGGGAAATGTCCATCAGGATTCGGATTTTGATGTTATTGTCGGAGCCAAATCCGGCAGAATTTTTACGGCCAGATTTTTTTGCGTTTTAATGTTCGGCTTGCTGGGTCGGCGTCGCCACGCTAAGCGTGGCTATCTGCCCCGCTCAGCGGGGCGCCAAAAATTTTCACATCGGGAAGCCGCCAGTAATAAAATTTGTTTTAATCATTTTGTCACTCCGCGAAGTTATCGCCTGAAACCGCCCCATAATATTTATTGGCAGGAACTTTATCAGAATTTAGTTCCGATTTACGGCCAAAAAGAAAAAATCAGGGATTTTTTTAAAGCCAATAATTGGATGGGCGAACGGATTTATTCCGATGATTTACGACATGAATTTTATGAGCCGAGTTTTGCCGGTTTTATTTTGGAAAAAATTCTAAGCGGCCGGTTCGGCGATTTTATAGAACGAATATTGAAACAAATTCAAATTAAAAGAATTAAAAAAAGCCCGAAAGACAGTTTGGGATTTGAGCCGCGGATGGTTTTTAACGATGATGAACTGGAGTTTCATCCTGATACTTTAAGAATAAAGAATTTGGTTCAAAAATCCGAGCCGAAGGCGAAGGATTTTTGATTACCAAATCTTTGCCCCCTCACTCGAAAATCAAAATATGTATTATTTCTATATATTACAATCAAAAAAAGACAAAGAATTGTACTGTGGCTACACTAATGATTTAAGACAAAGATTTAAAGCTCATAATCATGGTCAAGTTATTTCAACAAAAAACAGGAGACCTTTGATTCTGGTTTATTATGAAGCTTATGGGTCAGAAATTGATGCCAGAGAACGCGAAAAACAAGTCAAAAAACGAGCTAAAGCCTTTATCAGTTTAAAACGTCGATTTAAAAATAGTTTATTAGCTTGATTTTCGAGTGAGGGGGTGCTCAATGTTGTGGTAAAATTTACTTCGCATTGAGCTCGTAAATTTAAACAACATTGGCATGAAAAGTAAATCTGTTGTTCTTATTGTTATTTTGCTTTTAAGTTTAGATCTTTTGGTTTGGCGGACAATCATTATCGCTAAACCTTCAGATAATCTGGTGGTCTATTTTTTATCCGTCGGTCAAGGCGACAGCGAATTGGTTATTTTGCCCGGGGGCGTCAAGGTCTTGATAGACGGCGGGCCAGGCAATAAAGTGCTTGCTGATTTGGCCGCAATTTTGCCTCAGACCGACAGGTATATTGATTTGGTGATTAATTCTCATCCTCACCCCGATCATTTTGTCGGATTAATTGACGTGCTGAAAGATTATAAAGTCGGCGCGTTTATTTACAACGGCCGTGATGGCGGGATTCCGGCTTGGCAGGAACTATTGAAAACCGCCGATGAAAATAAAGTGCCCGTTGAGATTTTAGCGGCGCAAGATAAAATCCATTATCAAGACAATGAATTTGATATTCTTTCGCCGGATAATTTTTTTTTCAATAAAAGTGATTTAAATGAAACAAGTTTAGTGGCGCTTCTTAAAAGCCAAAATTTCAAAGCTTTGTTTGTGGGGGATATCGGAGCCGCGCCGGAAAAATATTTGGCCGCTAAATTTAATATCAGCGCCGATGTTTTAAAAGTCGGCCATCACGGCTCAAAATATTCATCAACTGAAGCGTTCTTGAAAGATGTTTTGCCGAAGATTGCGGTTGCCGAGGTCGGGAAAAATACTTACGGCCATCCGACCAAAGAAACTTTGTCCAGATTAGCTTCAGTCGGCGCTCAAATTTACCGGACGGACAATAACGGAACTATAAAAATTGTAGTGGCTAAAGATTCTTCTCAAATTCAAGTTTTTAAGGAAAAATGATACAATATGAGTAATTAAAATTTTCAATTTTCAATTCTCAATTTTCAATCAATGAACCAATTTTCCAATTTTTAAACCGTTTGAAAATTAAATCATTAAAAATTCATTAGAAATTAAAAATTAGAAATTAGAAATTATCTTCTTTATTATGAGGATTTTAACTGAAGAAATAATAAATAAAGAAAATCAGGCCATTGAATTAATGGGCTGGGTGGCGACGCGGCGAGACCACGGCAAGATTATTTTTATTGATTTAAGGGATATCAGCGGCGTGGCTCAGGTGGTTTTTGTCCCCAAAGACAAAGATTTATACCAATCGGCCTGCGCTTTGCGCTCAGAGTGGGTTGTCAAAATTTCCGGGACAGTTAAAAAGCGGCCAGCCGGGATGGAAAACGTCATTTTAGAAAACGGCCAATTTGAAATTCAAGCCGAGTCTTTGGAAATTTTAAGCCAATCTGAAACCGCGCCTTTTCCTTTAGATACTGATGGCTATGAAATCAACGAAGACATCAGAATGAAATACCGATATCTGGATTTAAGGCGGGAGCGGCTTCAAAAAAATATCCGCTTGCGCTCCCAATTTATTCAGTTAATCCGCTCGCTCCTGATTGAGAAAGGATTCACGGAAATTGAAACGCCGATATTAGGCAAATCAACTCCCGAAGGGGCGCGCGATTATCTGGTGCCTTCCCGTTTGGAGCCGGGGAAATTTTACGCTTTGCCTCAATCGCCCCAGCAGTATAAACAGCTTTTAATGGTGGCGGGTTTTGAAAAGTATTTCCAGATCGCCCGTTGTTTTCGCGACGAGGACACCCGGGGCGACCGCCAGCCGGAATTCACCCAGCTGGATATTGAAACAAGCTTTATGAGTGAAGAAGATATTTTGGCTTTAACCGAAAAGTTTTGCCTGGAGGCGGTCAAAAAAGTTTTTCCCAATAAAAAAATAACAGAAATTCCTTTTCCGCGGCTTGATTACGAGGAGGTTATGAAAAAATATCAGAGCGATAAGCCGGATTTGCGGGAAGATAAAAACAATCCTGACGAATTAGCTTTCGGTTTTGTGGTTAATTTTCCGATGTTTGAATGGAAAGAAACCGAAAAAAGATGGGACGCGGTTCATCATCCCTTCACCCGCCCGAGAACCGAAAACATCGGAGAAATTAAAAAGAA
>JAVHOD010000046.1:0-11438 GCA_036169835.1 Minisyncoccota bacterium
GAGCTGCGCGCGATTCCCCGATTGCGCCGGCGCCCGCACCATTGACGGGAAAATAATGGAACCGCCCAAAGAAACCGGGGAAACCTGCCCGGCCTGCATAGAGGGCAAGCTTATCGAACGCGAAGGAAAATTCGGCAAATTCATCTCCTGCAACAGATATCCGAAATGCCGTTATATCAAAAAAGACGCGGCGGCCGAGGAAGCGAAAAAAACCAACGTAACCTGCCCGATTTGTAAAAAAGGCGTTCTCACTGAAAAGCGAGGCCGGTTTGGGATATTTTACGGCTGCTCGGAATATCCGAACTGCAAATACATCATGAAATCCAAACCTACGGGAAATGTCTGCAAAGAGTGCGGCTCGCTTATGATGGAAGGCACAAAAACAATCCCGGAACGCTGCAGTAATAAAATCTGCCCTAACCATAATCCGCACAAAAATAAATCATAAAAGAAAAAACCGTTCCGATGAACATCGGAACGGTTTCAAGCAAAAACCGGAAGGAGTTCTTTGAGTAAATCTTTACTTGTCTGGCCTGGCTGGTAGAGAATGGCTCGGCATTTTCCGTTGCTGGCGTTATTGATAGCCCGGACTATTTCTTCTTTATCGTCAATATAGAAATTGCAAATGCCCGGAACAACCCTTGCTTTGTAATCAACGCCCTCTTCGTAAAAACTTTCTTTCAGTATCAGGTCATCAACGGAAAAATTATGAAACTTCAGCCATATCTTCAGTTCTTCCCGATAACTGACATTGGAAGCTGAAATAATCACCAACCTGATTCCCTTCAGCCGCAACTCGTCCATCAGATTTTTTATTTCCAGGTTCGGCTTGCGAATCAAGAAGTTAAAACCTCTTTGCATAATCCAAGATTCCTGCAAGCGGTAAAGACTTCTTTCGTTGGCCGAATTCAGCTTAGCCGGCTTCAGGTTAAAAGGCGGCAAACTGACGACTCCGTCCAAATCAGTACCGAATACCACTTCGTCTGAAAACATCTCAAATCACCTCCTTTCTAAAATTTACTGGTTATTTTAAAGAGCTTTTATACCTATAATAATAGCATATTTTCGGAATTTGGTCAAAGCGTCAGAATCCGCGGGCCGTTTTCCGTAATCGCTACCGTATGCTCAAAATGAGCCGCTAAGCTGCCGTCAGCGGTGGCGAAGCTGTCATCTGGCCGCTGAACTATCCTCTCTTTGCCAAGACAAGCCATCGGCTCAATCGCCAAAACCATACCCGGTTTCAAAGCCAATCCTTCGCCTTTATTTCCGTAATTAAAAATAGTCGGGTCTTCATGCAGTTTAAAACCAACACCGTGCCCGGTTAGGCCCTTGATAACACTGAAGCCGGATTTTTTAATAATTGTTTCAATAACATATCCCAAATCGCCCAGATGTTTCCCCGGCCGGGCTTCGGCAATGGCGGCTTCCAATGATTTTTTGACGGCTTCAATTAATTTTTGAGCGACCGGCGAAATCTTTCCGATTCCCAAACTAATCGCGGCATCGCTGATATAACCCTTGTAATCCACTCCCAAGTCAATTTTCAGCAAATCCCCGGAACGCAATTTATAAGGCGACGGCAAGCCGTGTACCACCTGTTCGTTTACGGAGAGGCAAAGCGCCGCCGGAAACGGCTTATCGCTGCTTGACGGGCGATAGCCCAAGAAAGCCGGCTTGGCCCCAGCTGATTTGATTAAACGCCTGGCTAAATTTTCCAAAGAATCAAGAGAAACGCCGACCCGAGCTTCCCGGGAAATTTTTTCCAAAATGTCAGCCAGAATCCGGCCCGATTCGGCAACCATTTCAATATCGCGCCCGGTTTTTAATTTAATCATTTGCCAAATTTATTAAAATTTATGAACCTTTGGTGAAATTAATTTTACCATAAATTTGAGCACCCCGCCCTTTCTAAAATCAAGAAAGGGCGGGGTAAGGTTTTGTTGCCAAAAATCATTCGCCTTTCGGCTCTGATTTTTGGATAAAACTCTTTATTTTTTCAAATACTTTGTAAGGCGCGGGTTCGCCGTCTAAAGAAAATATTTTATAATTCTTTTCTTTCCATCTCCGAAAAATAGGCTGAGTTCTATTTTGATATTCCGCCAAACGGGTTTCAAAAATCTTGGGATTGTCATCTATCCTTTTTTCAAAAGGCCCGGCGCAAACAGCGCAACAGGGGGTTTTACCCGTATATAAAAATAGAGACGGCTGGCCGCAAATGGCGCAAATCACCCGGTGCGAATTTCTTTTCATTGAAATTTCGGGGCTGACTCTTAATTCAAAAATAAAAATATTCTTCCGGCCGTAAAGTTTTTCCAGAACCCCCATCAAACCCTTGTGGTTTTTATCGCCGAAGGCCTCAAAAATAGTTCTCGGAGAACCGGTAAAAATAATACTACAACCCACTGACGCTATTTTTTTTGTCGCCTCTGAAACTAATTTCAGAACGAAAGACGGAGTGTTAAGCTTGCCCGATTGATTCAATAACTTTTCTTTTTGAATAGTTTTGTTTTTTTGAAACTTGGGGTCATAAAGCATCTCTCTTAAATGCTGACCGGTATCAAAATTAACAAAACCGAAATTTCTAGATAAAAGATTTGCCAGCGTCCCCTTTCCCGAGCCAGGGGGGCCGTAAAGGATGATTGCTTTATTGCCGCTAAAAGATTCCTTCATATTCTCGGGTTACCAATTGAGAATCAATTTGTTTCATTGTTTCCAAGGCCACTGCTACCACAATCAACAAAGCCGTTCCGCCGATAGTTAAAGCCGAAACACCCATCGCGATTCTCGTGATATTAGGGAGAATGGCTATCAGCCCCAAGAATAATGAGCCGAAAAGAGTAATCCGGGTGACGATTTTAGCGATGAAATCGCTGGTCGGCTGGCCCGGCCGCAAACCCGGAATAAAGCCGCCGTTCTGCTGAAGGTTTTTGGCGATTTCTTTAGGATCAAAAGTAATGGCAGTGTAAAAATAGGTGAAAACTACAACCAAAACAAAATATATTATGCTGTAAGCCCAAGTATTGTTAAGAAAATGTGTAACCAGGGAATTTAATTTTAAAGAAAGATCCACTGAAAAAATGGAAACGGCCTGGGCGATAAACTGCGGAAAAAGCAAAACCGAAATAGCGAAGATAATCGGGATAACGCCGGCTTGGTTGGCTTTTAAAGGCAAATAACTCGCCGCCCCGCCGTAAAGTTTCGTTCCCCGCACGCGTTTGGCGTAAGAAACCGGAATTTTTCTTTCTCCTTCATTAACAAAGGTCACTCCGGCAATAACCACCACCGCCAAAAGCGCAAAAATCACATAAGAAGGCAAAGCCGCCGCATTGAAAGAGAAAAGCACTGAACGAAGGCCGGCCGGCAACTGACTGACAATACCCGCAAAAATAATCAAGGAAACGCCGTTGCCGATTTTATATTCGCTGATGAGCTCTCCTATCCACATTAAAAGAATGGAACCGGCTGTTATCACTATAACGTTAAATAAAAGATTAAACGGGGTCAAGGTTGTGATTACTTGCTGAGATTTCAATAAATTCAAAAATCCGTAAGCGCTGATAGCGGCTAAAGGCACGGTCAGATAGCGGGAATACCGATTAAATTTAGCCCGGCCAGCCGTTCCTTCTTCGTAATAAACCTCTTTGAGCCGCGGAAAAATAATCATCAACAACTGGAGAATAATGGTCGCGGTGATATACGGCCCCACGCCCAGCATCATAATAGACAAATTAGACAAGGCGCCGCCAGAAAATATGTTCATAAAACCGAATAATTGGTTGGAGGCAAAAAATTCCCGCAATTTTCCCGGGTCAACGCCGGGAATGGGAATCGCCGCCATTAATCTGAAAATTATAAGCAAAAAAACCACCATCAAAATTTTATGGCGCAGGTCTTTGATTTTAAATAACTGAAGAAACTTATTCATAAATTTTAGAATCCAGAATTTCGTCCTGCTTTCTAATCCTATTCTACTTTTTATTTTCTATTTTCTCAACTTTGCCCCCGGCAGATTTTATTTTTTCCGCGGCTTTAGCCGACACTTCCAGCCCCTCAATTACAAAAACCTTTTTCAGCTCTCCCCCGTCCAAAATTTTCACCCGCTGGTTTTCATTTTTAATGAAACCCCTTTTCAGCAAAACTTTTATATTGATTGTTTGATTATTATCAAATTTTTTCTCCAAATCATTTAATTTCAAAATAACCGGTTTCGGCCCCAAGGGTTTATTCTTGAATCCCCGCCGTTTGGGAATCCGAATTATCAGGTCCCGAGAGGCCGGACGGATTTTGGCGCCGGCGCGCGATGACTGGCCTTTTTGTCCCCGACCGGAATAAGTGCCCCGTTTTCCGCCGCGGGCAATCCGTTTATTTTTTTCATTTTTATGCCTTGGCTGTAATTGATGTAATTGCATAGTAAAAATTTAGAACTTAAAATACGAAATTAATTTTAAATTTGTTTTAGCGCCTCAATGGTCGCTAAAGCGTTGGTTAATTTATTGGAAGTCCGACCCAAAATTTTAGCCGAAATATCTTTAACGCCCGCCAGTTCCAAAACCACCCGGCAAGCGCCGCCGGCGATCAAACCGTGCCCGGCTTTGGCGGGTTTCAAACGCACCCGAGCCGCGCTGTATTTCGCTTCAACTTCATACAGAATGGTGCGGTTATCTTTTAATTTTATGGTCATTAAATTCTTTAAGGCGTCGCGTTTTGCCTTTTCCACGGATTGAGCGACATCCAGCCCCTTGCCCAGGCCGACGCCGATTCTCCCTTTTTTATCACCAATAACCACCGTCGCCCGAAAACGAAATCTTTTGCCGCCGGCCACCACCCGGGTAACCCGAGCAATGTCTAAAACTTTTTCCGCGAATTCTGATTTTCTTTGTGGAATCATATTATTATAATAATTACAATTTCATCCCGCTTTCTTTGAAAGCTTCGGCTAACGCCTTCACCCGACCGTGATATTGATACGCCCCCCTGTCAAAAATTGCTGTTTTTATTCCTATCTCTTTAGCTTTTTTAGCGAGTAATTCTCCCACGGCTTTGGCTTGATTTTTTTTATCTCCGGCCTTTTTAAGCTCTTTGCTGGCAGCGGCGGCCAAAGTCCGGCTGACAGAATCATCAATTAATTGAGCATAAATAGAGCGATGGCTCCGGAAAACGCTAAGCCGCGGTCTTTCCGCGGTGCCCCGGATACCGGCTCGCACCCGCCTTTCTCTTCTTTCTCTGATTTTATTTATTCGTTCTTTCATGTTTATTTTTATTTTGCGGCGCCCACTCCTCCGATGGTGGCTTCCACTTTCTTGCCGGTTTTTCTTTTAATAATCTCTCCCTGGTATCTTATGCCTTTTCCTTTATAGGGTTCAGGTTTTTTAAAATCCCTGATTTCAGCCGCGATTTTGCCTACCAAAGCTTTGTCAAATCCGGAAATTTTAAGAATATTTTTGGAAATCTCGGCTTTAATCCCGGCTGGTATAGATAAACGAATAAGATGAGAAAATCCAAGCTTGAACACTAAATTTTCCCCGTCTTTTTCAACTTTATACCCGACACCTTCAATCTCCAGGGTTTTGACAAATCCCCGAGAGAGGCCGATGACGGCATTATTCGCCAAAGATCTCACTGTCCCCCAATTGGTCCGGCTCTCCCGATTTTCGTTTTCAATAGTGAAAGACAAAATTTTGTCTTGGAGAGAAGCCGAAACTCCGGGCAAAATCTCAAGCTCAATAATCTCGCTTTTAGCGTTTTGAAAACTGATTTTATTATCCTTAATTTCGGTTTTTATGCCGTCCGGGATAATGATTATTTTTTTGCCGATTTTAGACATCCCTCACCCTTTAAAGATTAATAAACTCCACGACAAGGAAGTTTTTGTTATATTGATTCATGTTGGTTTTGGTGTTTGATTTCATATTGTATATCAAGTATTAGTTGCGAAGCAATCTTTAAAGGGTGAGGGATTACCAAATTTTAAAAAGCAACTGGCCGCCTAATTTTTGTTTCCGGGCTTCTTTATCGCTCATAATTCCTTTGGGAGTGGAAATCACTTCCAGCCCGTAACCGCTTTTCACCGACCTGATTTCCTTATAACCGGCATACATTCTTCTTGACGGCCGGCTGACAAATTTAATTCCCTTGACGGCCTTTCCTTCTTTAAGAGTTATTTCAATCACCTTCTTGACCGCTTTTCCTTCGGCTGAAACATTTTTCAAATAACCCTGCTTTAAAAGCAGCTCGGCGACCGCCAAATCTATTTTGGAGAAAGGAATTTTGAAAAAATTCTTTCCAGCTTCTTGATTATTTTTTATGTTGACCAGTAAATTAATATACATATATTACCAAGATGATTTTTTAACTCCGGGAATTTCGCCCCGGCTCGCTAATTCACGAAAACATATCCGGCAAAGATTGAAATCTCCTATATAACCTCTTTTCCGGCCGCAACGAAAACAACGTCGAACGACTCGGGTGCTGTATTTCGGAGGTTTTTGCGACCTCGCTATGACTGATTTCTTTGCCATAATTTTATTTTTTTTGCTTGCCGGCAGGCACGGAATATTTCAACGGAACGCCCAATTCTTTGTATAATTCCATCGCTTTTTTTCGGATTTTAATTCTAGGGACAATTGTTATTTCCAAGCCGAAATCCACTTTGGTTTTATCGGCATCAATTTCCGGAAAAACCAATTGGTCTTCAACGCCAACCGAAAGATTGCCTGAAGCGTCAACGATTCCCAGCTCCAATCCCCGGAAATCTTTAATCCGAGGCAACACTACATTAACAAAACGGGTGAAAAAATCAAACATTCTTTTACCGCGAAGAGTGACTTTCAGGCCGACAATATCGCCCAACCTGGTTTTGAAACCGGCAATGGCTTTTTTAGCGGGCCGGGTAAGGGGTTTCTGACCGGTGATCAAAGACAACTCCTCTATGATTTCCGGAAGAATTTTTTCCTCAAATTGCCCCTGCTGTCTTAATCGCCCCACTCCGATATTCACCACTATTTTTTCTATGTTATTTTTTATTAAATTCGGCTTTGGCATTTTTTACAATATCTAAATTTATTATCTTTTTCGAACCGAAAACCGACCCGGGCCGGCAATTTACAATTGGGACAGACAATCATTAAATTGGAAACATTCATCGGCCGGCTGATTTTAACGATTTCGCCTTTTTCACCCTGCCGCTTGGGCTTCATGTGTTTTTTGTAGAGATTCAATCCTTCAACCATCAATTTTCGGGATTTCAAATTCACCTTAATCACTTTCCCGGTTTTTCCGCGATCTTTGCCCGTTAATATTTTAACTGTGTCGTTTTTTTTGATTTTCATATTTATACTATTTCTTCAGCCATGGTCATAATTTTTTCAAAACCTTTTTCTTTCAATTCTTGAGGAATCGGACCGAAAATTCTCGTTCCCCGGGGCTCATCTTTATCGTCAATTAAAACAGCGGCGTTTTCATCAAAACGAACATAAGAACCGTCAGACCGCCGCAACGGCTGGCGTTGCCTGACAACGACCGCCCTCACAATTTCTTTCTTTTTAACCGCTTTTCTGGGTTCAGCCGTTTGCACGGAAGCGATAATAATGTCCCCGATCCGGGCGTAACGCCGCCCAGTTCCGCCTAAAATCCGAAAACAGCGAATTATCTTCGCTCCAGAATTGTCAGCCGTTTTTAATATTGTTCGTTCTTGAATCATATTTTATAAAGAATTTAGGATTCAGAATATAGGATTTAGGGGGGTTAATTTTTAAAAATCCCTAAATTCTAACTTCTATATTCTATATTCTATATTCTTTTCGTAATTCTCCATCTCTTATCTTTACTCAGCGGCCTTGTCTCTTCCATGACGACTTCTTCGCCAACCTTATATTCGTTATTTTCGTCATGGACTTTGAACCGCCGGGTTATTTTGTAATATTTTTTATATTTCGGATGTAATTTTAATCTCGTCACGGCTACCACCCGCGTTTTTTGCATTTTGTCGGAAACTATTTTTCCTTTTAATTTTCTGGCCATGATAAAATTATTACTTGATTTTTAAAATCGTTAAAATCTGGGCAATCGTCTTTTTAACCCCCTGGATTTCTTTGATATTCTTCACTTTTCCAGCCGCTAAGTCAAATTTCAAAACCCTTAGGCGTTCCCGATGCCCGACTAAATCTTTCTGAAGCTCAACCGCCGATTTATTTTTTGTTTCTTGAAAAATTTTCTTTTTCATACCCAGTTAACTCAACTCCGACATTTTATATATATTATATATCGAAGTTGATAATTAATGATTGTGTTTTATTTGATTAATCCTTGTTTTTGCCCAGTATACTCTTGTTCGCCTGAATTGGCGAACCATCGGAGTTGAGTTACTGGGCATATTTTATTTGCTGATAATTCTTGATTTTAACGGTAATTTTCGGCTTCCCATTTTAAGAGCGTGCAGAGCCACCGCCGCTTCCACGCCATCAACTTCAAACATAATTCGTCCGGGCTTGACCGGAAAAACATAATGATCAACCTCCCCCTTTCCGCCGCCCAAAGTAACTTCCGGCGGCATTTTAGTGATTGGTTTGTCGGGAAAAATCCTAATCCAAATTCTACCACGGCTTTTTAGGGAATGGCTAATGGTTTTGCGGACAGCTTCAATCTGGCGGCCGCTCACCCAATACGGCGTCAGGGCTTGCAACCCAAAACTGCCGAAAGCCAATCGCGTGCCTCGGCTTTCCGTCAATCTTTTTTTGGAGCGGCCTTTATGCCACTTCCGATGTTTTATTTTTTTTGGTTCAAGCATGGTAAAAATTTAATTTTTGGGCAACTTACCGCCGAATATCTCTCCTTTATAAATCCAGGTCTTGACGCCGATGGTTCCGAAAGTGGTGAAAGCCGTGGCTTCGCCGTAATCAATATCGGCTCTGAGATTAGTCAACGGCATTCTGCCGCCGCGGGCTTCCAGCCATTCTTTCCGAGCAATCTCCGCTCCATCCAGCCGACCTGCCAAATGGATTTTAGCCCCCTTGGCCGTTCTATTCTGCATAATGGCGCCTAAATGCTGTTTCATCACCCTTCGGAAACGCAACCTTCTTTCCAAATCAAAAGCGATGGCTTGGGCCTCTACTTGAGCCGAAATCTCGGTTCGCTTCAATTCTTCAATATTAAGATTCAGTTCCGAAATTTCTTTGATTTTTTTCCGGCGCCGGAAATCCGCGATTACTTTTTCAACAACTTTCTTAAGATCTTCTATCCCCTTGCCGCCTTTGCCGATAATCAATCCCGGTCGAGCCGCTCTGATAAAAATCTTACAGAGATTTCCCACCCGCTCAATTTCAATTCCGGCTATCCCCGCCTTGATGACAATTTTCAAAACTTCCTTTCTTATCAGATAATCTTCTTCCAACAAGTAATTCAGGCCCTTCCTCAAAAACCAGCGGTTCTGCCAATTTTTAATGATGCCTAATCTTAAAGAATATGGGTTGATTTTTTGGGCCATAAATTTATTTTATATCGCTTTTCTTCTGAAAAATTTTCTGAAAGCCCCGACTTTTTCAGGTTTGGCTTCCCGGACTATCCGTTGTTTTTCCGATTTCATATTTTCTGACTTTTCCTGCCTGCCGGTAGGCATGGCCTGTTTTTCGGCCGACAGGGCTTTTCCGGTATTTCTTTTTTTAGATTTTTCCTTTTTAGCTTTTTTGGGCTTGGGAATAAATTTATATTTTAAAGGAATCTCTTTCTCCGACTCTTCCAAAACCAAAGAAATATGACAACTTTTCTTTGCGATCGGACTCATCGAGCCCCGGGCTCTGGTTCGCCAGCGTTTTTGGCTGGGACCGATATCCACCCGGATTTCCTTTACTAAAAGTTTTTCAACGTTTAGCTGTTGATTGTTTTTAGCGTTGGCCATCGCCGAACGCAATAATTTCAAAATCGGCTTACTCGCCCGGTTGGGCAAAAACAAAAGCTGGGCTTCAGCTTCATTAACCCGCAGTCCTTTTATCAAATCAGCAACCAGCCGAGTTTTCCGCGGACTAATTTTCAAATATTTTAATTTTGCCGTTTGGGTTTTCATATTTTAATTATTGTTTGGCGGGCGGCGTCGGCGCTTTGGCTTGATCCTGCTCTTTCTTTTGTTCCAATTCTTTTTGAATCTTACCGCCGTGCTTGACGAATTTTCGGGTCAGCGAGAATTCACCCAACCGATGGCCCACCATTTCCTCGCTTATTCTCACGGTTATAAAATTTTTTCCGTTATGGACGCCAAAAGTATAATCCACCATCTCCGGGGAAATTTCCGAATCTCTGGCCCAGGTTTTAATCGGCGTCAAATCGCCCGGCTTTAATTTGGCTATCTTTTCTAATAACTTCTGGTAAACGTATGGACCTTTTTTACTGCTTCTTGACATAAAAAAATTTATTTTCTCCTTTTAATAATTAATACATTAGACCATTTCTTTTTGTTCCGGGTTCTATGACCGCCGGTAATTTTTTCCCACTTGGTTTTAGGCCGGCGAGTTCCCCGAGGCTGACGGCCTTCACCGCCACCATACGGATGATCGCGGGGATTCATTGCCGTACCCCTGACCGTCGGTCTGATACCCAGCCAGCGCGAACGGCCGGCTTTCCCGATCACTTCCAAATTATGCTCCGGGTAAGAAACCCGGCCAAGAGTGGCATAGCCGTCCCATAAAACTTTTCTGACTTCTCCGGAAGCCAATTTTAGTTGGGTGTACCCTTCTTCATTGGCCAGAACCTGGGCCACCAAGCCCGCCGAGCGAGCCAATTGTCCTCCCTTACCGGGGAAGATTTCAACATTATACACGAAAGTTCCCACCGGCATACGTTTCAACTGAGTGCGATTACCCGGCTTCAAAGGAGCGTCGGCTGAAGTGATAATTTTATCACCCACTTTCATTTCCAAAGATGCCAAAATATACCGCCTTTCGCCGTCGGTATAAACCACCAAAGCGATAAGACCGCTGCGGTAAGGATCATATTCCAACGATTCAATCCGGCCGATAATACCGAATTTGTCCTGCTTAAAATCAACCAAGCGGTATAATTGCTTGTGGCCGCCGCCTTGATGGCGGACCGTTATTCTCCCCGCGGAATTCCTCCCGGCTGAATTTTTTATTTTTTTGATTAATTTGGCGCTCATTTTTTTATTTTGGCAAAATATCAATCACCTGTCCTTTTTTTATGGTTACAATGGCTTTCTTGGAAGACGGCCGGCGACCGAGACTGCGTCCCAATCTTTTGACTTTTCCTTTTTGGTTGATGATGTTTACCGCCTCCACCTTCACTTTATAGATGGATTCTATCCCTTTCTTGATTTCGCAAGAACTGGCTTCCCGGTCAACCGAAAAAACATACTTGTAGATCTTGCCCAGGTCCATCCGCTTCTCGCTGATTATTGGTTTTTTAATTATCATTCTCATATTTATGCTTGGTAA
>JAVHOD010000047.1:0-2201 GCA_036169835.1 Minisyncoccota bacterium
AAAAGGCGGGAAGGTCCCAGCCGGTTATCTTATTGAAAGCTGCGGGTTGAAAGGAAAACGAATCGGCGGAGCGAAAATTTCCGAACAACAAGCCAATATTATTATCAATTTCAAACAAGCTAAGGGAAAGGACGTTTCCTCCTTAATTGATTTAGCCAAAAAACAAGTCAAGAAAAAATTCGGGGTTAATTTAGAAGAAGAAATTGTCCGTCTTTAGACAACTCGTTTCAGCACCCCAAACTTCCCTGAATCAGCCTGTCGGGAGTGATAGTAATAAATTACCGCTGCGAGCGAGAGGAAAGCCGGAACTGACTGAGTGAAGCGAAGGAATTCCGGAAGGACTTCCCGAAGTGAGCGAGGATAATTTATCTATCGCGGAGACTTTGGCTGATGAAGGGAGGTTTGGGGAAATCATAGTTATCCACATTTACTTTATTCTCCAATATGTTATTATAAATTTTATAAGAAAAGAGAAGAGAAATGTGAGGTTGTCTCTTCATAAATCAGCCCTGCTTTTAGCGGGGTTGATTTTTTTATTTTAGCTGGAATTTCGCTTAAAGCGAAATTATTTAACAGGGTGCTCTTAATTACGGATAAATTTCTTGCGTTAATACTTAAAAATTTATATAATTAAGGCATGAAAATCAACATCAAAGCCATTAATTTGGATTTAACGCCGGCCCTTAACCAATATATAGAAGAAAAAATCGGTTCCTTGTCCAAATTTTTGAAAAATTACGAAATTGAATCGGAAATCCAAGCCCGGGTGGAAGTCGCCAGGAGCACGCGACACCATCATAGCGGCAACGTATTCAAAGCCGAGGTCAACTTGGACCTGCCTAAAAAAATTTTAAGAAGCGTCGCCGAGCGAAAAGACGCGCGGCTAGCTATTAATAAAGCGAAGGGTGAATTATTATCCGAAATAAAAAAGCATAATCAAAAATCAAACATTAAAAATGATAAAAAAACTTATAGAGAAGTTCTTAAACGGAAAGGGGAAATATAAAAATTTTGTTGCCGAAATTAACGGCCTGGAGCCGGAACTGGAAAAATTAAGCGACCGGGAATTAAAAGAAAAAAGCAACAACCTGAAAAAAATAATTCAGGAAAGCGAGGAAAACCTGAATGATTTTAATTTAATTTGCCAGGGGTTCGCTTTGATCAGGGAAGCCGCCAAGAGAACCTTAAACCAGCGCCATTTTAACGTTCAACTGATCGGCGGCTTGGTTTTGCACGAAGGAAAAATCGCTGAAATGTTAACCGGCGAAGGCAAAACCCTTGCCGCCACCTTGCCGGCTTACTTAAATGCTTTAAGCGGCAAAGGCGTTCATATTATCACAGTGAACGATTATTTGGCGCGCCGGGACGCTATTTGGATGGGACAGGTATACCAGGCGCTTGGCCTTTCGGTCGCTTGCATCACGCATGACGCGGCTTATTTATACGATTCCAATTTTATTGTTGAAAATGAAAAAGCGGCGGAAGCAAAAAATAATGAAAATAATTTAGATAAAGAACGTGATGTCTTGGGCGGTTTTAAAATAGTCCAGGAATTCCTGCGGCCGATTTCACGGAAAGAGGCCTATGCGGCTGATATTATTTACGGCACCAACCACGAATTTGGGTTTGATTATTTAAGAGATAATTTGAGTTTAAGATTAACCGACCAGTCCCAAAGGCCGCTTAATTACGCCATTATTGACGAGGTTGACAGCATTTTAATTGATGAGGCCCGAACGCCGTTAATTATCGCTTCGCCCGATGCCCAGTCAAGCGAATACTATAAAATTTTCGCCCGCATCGTTGACGGCCTTAAACCGGAAGAAGATTATTCAGTTGATGAAAAACAGAAAGCCGTAAATATCACCCAGGAAGGAATTAATAAAGTGGAGAAAATTCTCCAGCTGAAAAATCTTTACGGTCCGGAAAACTTCCAATTGGTTCATTATCTTGAAGTGTCTTTGAAAGCTAAGGCTCTTTTTCGCCGCGACAAACATTACCTTACCAAAAACGGCGAAGTCATAATTATAGACGAATTCACCGGACACTTAATGCACGGCCGCCGCTATTCTGCCGGGCTTCACCAGGCGATTGAAGCCAAAGAATGGCTCTCTGATAAAAGCGTGAATGTCCAATCAGAGTCCCGAACCCTGGCCCAAATTACTATTCAGAATTATTTCCGTTTGTACAAAAAAATTTCC
>JAVHOD010000048.1:0-11227 GCA_036169835.1 Minisyncoccota bacterium
AGATTTCTACGCGACGGCTACCGGGCACAGCGGAACCCCACACCGCCGGTCGTATTGGTCGTGCCCCAAGGCAAGAACAGCGCGAACGCGCCGGCGTACGTGCCACTGCCCCAATTGCCGCCGCGAAGGAAGACGGAACCACTAGCGCCGCCAGTCGCGGGGTAAACTTGCCCTATACCTTGAGCCGAATACCATAAGCCGTTCGACGGTCCGACCGTTGCGGCCGAAAAAGAAACGTCATTCCATGCTGTGATATGTGCCCCCGCACCCGCGTATTCGCACCAAGTGGTGCCCGATGAACAGGTCGGCGTCGTAATCGTAGTCGTGAGGTCGCCCGAATTCATCGTGCTACGCTGCACATGCTCCCAGACATTTCCCGCGATATCCCAGATGACGGAACCGTTGGAAAGTATCCATGTTCTGGTGTTCGTCCCGCTCAAAGGATTAGTGCCGTCCATTGCAAGGGACGAGTTGGAATTGCCGCGATACATGCCGCCTGCCGACTCCGTGCTTCCGACGACGCCGTTTTTCCAGTTGGAAGAAACATTCGCCGCGTTTGTTGAAATAGTCATCCATTCGTCGTTTGTCAAAAGATGCGCGCCGAGGCTGGAACAGTATGAGACGGCGGTCGTATGGCTGATGTTGGCTATCGGGTAGCCGTCGGGAGTGGAGGCGACATAGTAACTGCTACCGGTGCAGGGTTGGCTGGAATTGCTGTAGGTGTGGTAACTGGTATCGGGACTCGTAAGCGGGGTGTTGCCCGAGGCCTGGACGCATTTCGCCTCATATTTCATCACCCAAAAGCCGGGGGTGCCGAAAGTGGAGTTACCGGGAACAGAAACCCAGCCATTGGGGAAATTCCCGCCCAACAAATTAGAGGAACCGCCGCTTGCCGTGAAGGCGGTTTGGTGGCTCGGGTCGCTGTATTTTGTTGATTCCGAAACTGCGGTGATGACAAAGCCGCTGCCATCGGTGGAATAGGTGTAATACGAAGTGGGGGTGGTGTTATTGGGGTCAACCGGCAAGATACTCAAGGGCGAACCAAAAGAAAGAGAGCCGAGGTTTATGGGAATCCAGCCGGTGCCGTCTGTATTCTTTAATGTGGAGGAGGCAACGCAGTGCCAGGAACCGGAAGGAAGGCCCAAATCGGAGCAATTGGAATTGGCCGCTGGAATGGAAATATAGGTGACACCCGAAGTGCCGAGTGAAGCGCTTTCTCGAAGATAGACCGCGAGGCTAAATTTGAGAGACGCTATATCCGACATCCGGGTGGAATCGCGCGACTGCTTGATGAGGTCGGCGGGATTAAGAACCAGAACGGCCACGGTGGCGAGCGCGGCCAAAATTCCGATAACCACGAGAAGTTCAATGAGGGTGAAACCAGTGTTAAGTTTGTGATTTTTCATTTTATATCTCATCGGTTATTTGTTATTTTTCTTCATTTCTTCCTTCAATTCCCTAATCCGGTCTTGGATCATTCCGGCCCGGTGATATTCTTCGTTTTTGGCCGCGGCATGCATTTGTTCTCTTAGGGTCTCAATCATTTTTTCGTATTCCTCTTTGGTGATAAAAAGTTTTTCTTTTTCTTCTAATCGTTCCCGCACCTCTTCGTCTTCCTGCCGGGCGATTTCGTCAACCAAGCCGGAACGCTGCCATTCAAATCCGGTAAAAATAATTTTGGCGTATAAATCCGCGGCTGTTTTTTTGTCTTTTTCCGAAGAGCCTGGAGCGATTAAAATTGTGTCTTTCAGTTCCTTCGCTCCCCTTTCAATCATTTCCAAACTCCACCAGGGCCGCGCCGAAGCCCACCAGTATTGGTCGGAATGAAGAGCGGCATCCAGAAGATTTCTGGCTTTTTGGTATTTTTTCTTTCCAACCGCCTTTAAGGCAAGATTGGTTAATTGCCACTGCCAAACCTGGATTTTATTTTTAGGGTCGGCCCAGCGGGCATAAGGCAATTTTCTGGCCAAATCGCGGGGCACCAAAGCCCAGGTTGAATCTCTGGGTTCCACTATTTCTCTTTTCGGAAATGAAGAAATAAGTTCGGAAATCGTAACCGTTTTTAATTGAGGGTCGGTAGAAATTTCAAAAAGTAATTTTTCCAAGCCGGGACGGTGATGCCCGAAAGTTTCACCGTCCATCGCCGTAAACAAATACTCATTTTTGGAAAGCCGGTCTCCTAGCTCGCGCAACAGAATGGAAACGGTCCCGATCTGGGCCGAAAGAATCCGGAAAGAGAAATTTCTTTCCCTGAAAAATACGAAAAAATCTTTCAGCCCTTTGATCTCATAAATTCGGTCGGTTTTAATCTGATTTGCCTGATAAATTTTTTCAATCTGAACGCTCGGGAACGCCAATTCATCAACTAAAATATATTGGTAGCCCAATTTTTTGGCTGCTTCGGCTACTTTCTTAGAATAAGCCATTTCCGGCGGGAAAAAACCTTTCCGCTGCCAAGCGGAACCAAAATATTTTTTCAGGGTTTCTTCGTTTAATTTTATCTGTCTTGAAATCTCTGATGGCGGCAATTTCGGCAAAAAAGCGTGGTATTTGGCGCTGCCGGTCAGCTCAATTTGCCCTCTTTGGGCTAAAAATTTAATATCGGCAATAACATCCCGGCAATTATTTTCATCCAACAGCTCGCATAAAATGCCGTTTATATTTAAAGTAATTTTTACCTGAGGCGCTTTTTTTAACTCGGCGAGAATTTTACGATAAGATTCGTCGGCAATTCTTTTGACCCAAATCGGTTTCTGCGTCGGCGGCTGGTAAATGTGCAAAAAATTAGCCCAGTACATTTTTCTTTCGTAAATCTATTGCTTTAAAGAATAAATCAAGATATTTCTGAGCCGATTTTTCCCAAGAAAAATCTTTTTCCATCCCCCGCTTCTCTATCCCCTGCCAAACTTGGCGATGCCGATAATTTTCAAACGCCCTGGTTATGGCTATCCCCAAAGCCAACGAATCAAATTCTTTAAAAACAAAACCGGTGCCGCTGTTGCTCCGCGGATTATAATCTTCAACCGTATCAGCCAAACCGCCGGTTTTTCTGACAATCGGTACGGCGCCATAGCGCATTGATTCCATCTGGACTAAGCCCGCGGGTTCAAACTTTGAAGGAATCAAAACGGCATCGGCCCCAGACCAAATCAAATGAGGCAAAACTTCGTCAAACCCCAAATGACAGGCCACCTGTTCGGGAAAAGATTCTGCTAATTTTTGGAAAAAACTCATATAGCGGCCGTCGCCCGAACCCAAAATCACTAATTGAAAGCCAAGCTGTTTTAATAAAGGGTCAACCATGGGAAACAGCAAATCAAATCCTTTTTGCTCATCAAGACGGGAGACAATGCCAATGACAAAAACATCTTTTTTGGCCGGCAGATTGAATTTTTCCTGAAGTTCGGTTTTATTGGCGGCCCGTTTTTCCAAGCTTTTGATATTATAATGCTTAACCAGATACGGGTCGGTTTCCGGATTAATCGTTTCATAATCAATGCCGTTTAAAACGCCGTAAACCCGGGAACGCCGTTCCCGCAACAGATCGTCTAAAAGTTCGCCGTATTCCGGGGTCATAATTTCCTTGGCGTAATTTGAAGAAACAGTATTGATAATATCGGCATATTTTATCCCCCGGCGCATGGCGTTGATTTTTAAAAGACGAGCGTCAAAAAAAGAAGGCATTAAAGAATGGCCATCGTCAAAATCCATTTCGGTGATATAACGATGGTCAAACATGCCTTGATAATACAAATTGTGAATGGAAAAAACCGTGGCGATGGAATTCAGTTTGGGATCGTCTTTATAATTTTGATGCAAATAGCTGACTAAAAATCCGCTCTGCCAGTCGGAAGCCACAATCACATCGGGCTTCCAATCTTTCGTGGCTCTTAAAAATTCCAAAACGCCGCGGGAAAGCAAAGCCCAGCGGACCGCGTCATCACCATAGCCGTAAATATTCGCCCGCTTTTCGTAATATTCCTCATTTTCCAGAAAATAAGCGGTAACCGGCGCCCGAAGGTCGCCCGGCGGAGATTCAAATTTTTTTACATTGCAAATCAAGTGTTCGGGCTGGCCTTCTTCTTCAGCGTCAGTGGGAACCTTAAGCCCTTCGTATATATTTCTTAATTTATATTTTCCCTGGTCAACGCCGGCATATAACGGAATCATTACCCGGGCGTCATACCCCAGGTGGCGCAAAGCCCGGGGCAAAGAAAACATCACCTCTCCGAGCCCGCCGGCTTTAACAAAAGGAGCGGCTTCGGAAGCCACAAAAAGAATTTTCGGAAAAGATTTTTTAATAGCAAAAAAGGACATAGTCGTATTTATCTATTTTAACATAGTTTACGCTTATCTCTTAATATAAAGATAATAAACGAATTATTTTTTCTTTGATAACCGCTTCATCGACAAAGCGTAAAGATGGCTGTCAATATTCAAAGCCGCTTTGATGGCGTCGCCGATGGCAATGTTCATCTGGCGATATAAACCGTCGGTAACGTCACCGGCGGCCCAAATTCCCTTACGGGAAGTTTCCTGGGTTTTAGGGTCAATTATAATTTCGTTATTTTTATTCAGTTTGACCAAATTTTTAACAATCTCGCTGTTGGGCTGATAGCCGACGCTGACAAACACGCCTTGGAGATTTAATTTTTTAATCTTGCCGCGGCGGCGGTCTTTATACTCCAATCCCTTGACGAATTCCCCGCCGAAAATTTCCCGCACTTCGGCCATCGTGATAATTTCAATTTTTTTTGATTTTTTTACTTTTTCTTTGGTAATCAAATCGGCGCTTAAAACATCGGCGTATTCCAGAAGATAAATTTTGGAAGCGTAAGGCAAAAGGTCTAAAACCGCTTCAAAGCCCGAATTTCCGCCCCCGATAACGGCCACGGTTTTATTTTTCATCAAAGGCGCATCGCAGATGGAACAATAAAATACCCCCCGGCCGTCAAATTCTTTTTCCCCGGGAATATTTATTTTTTTCCGGCGGCTTCCCGATACAATAAGAATAGTTGCGCTGTAAAAAATTTTTCCTTTTTGAGTAAAAACTTTAAATCCTTTTTTATCTTTTTTAATTTCAGCGACTAAATCCCCCTCAATGAATTTCGTTTCTTTATTAACTGCTAGATGCTCTTTCAGTGTTTTAGCAAAATTCAAACCAGATATTGATCTGATACCAATAAAATTTTGAATATCTCTGGAAACCACTCCCTGACCGCCGATTAAATCGGAAATCAGAAGTCCTTTAAGTTTTTTTCGGGCGGCGTAAATTCCGGCGGCCACTCCGGCCGGCCCCCCGCCGACGATTATCAGATTGTATATCATGTAATTTTTTTGTTTTTGTTTTAATTCGCTTTTTCCCGATTGCGGCAGCAGGTTTAGCTTTCTGTTTTTTGATGGCTTCTTCCAATTGAACGCGGTTGGGATTTATTAAAATCTTTCCGTCAATATCAAAAACCGGCACCGCATATTGATGAGTTTTATCAAGTATTTCCTTTTGGGCTTTTTCGTCCCTGCTAATATCATATTCTTTATAGGCAATTTTTTTCTCTTTAAAAAACTCTTTGGCCATCTCGCAAAAAACGCAAGTGGGAGTAGTATAAATTTTAATCATTTGGTTTAAATAATAGTAATATTATATCATAATAATAAGAAGCACTATGTTTAACCGAATTAAAAAATTTCTTTTTGAAAACCAATCGCTCCGCCAGACGGTGATGAAAAACGCTTTCTGGCTTAATTTCGGAGAGATAGCCAGCCGCCTTATCAGGGCGGTAGTCATTATTTACGCCGCCCGGCTTATCGGCGCGGCCGGTTATGGTGTTTTTTCTTACGCTCTTAACTTAGCCGGCCTGTTTACTATTTTTTCCGATATCGGAGTCAGCAGTATCCTCACCCGGGAAGCGGCCAAAAATCCCGAAACCCGGACTCAATATCTTTCCACCGCTTTCTTCATTAAATTATGCCTGATTGCCATAAGCATCATTATGGTAATTTTTCTCGCTCCTTTTTTCACTAAAATCAAAGAATCCGTTCCCCTTTTGCCGGTCATCGCCTTTCTTTTGGCTTTCGACAGTTTGCGGGATTTCGCCTTTTCTTTTATCCGGGCCTTGGAAAAAATGCAGGTTGAAGCGGCGGTAAAAATTTTCACGAACACGGCGATTGTCGCTTTGGGATTTCTGGCTCTTTTTATTTCCGCCACCAGCCGCTCTTTCACCATCGGCTATACTTTAGGTAGCGGTTTGGGTTTGGCCGCCGTTATTTGGATATTAAGAAAGGAGTTTGGAAAAGTTTTCAGCCATTTCCGAAAAGAATTAATTTACCCGATTCTTTCTTCGGCTTGGCCGTTCGCTTTATTCGGCCTGTTGGGCGGCATTATGATAAACACCGATATGATAATGCTCGGCTGGTTCCGCCCGGCCCAGGATTTGGGATTTTACGCCGCCGCTTACAAACCGGTCCAGCTCTTTTGGATTTTCCCGGCGCTTTTAGCCACCAGTTTTTTCCCGATTCTCAGCCGTCTGGCTCATAAAGATAATGAGAAGTTTCGTCTTATTTTTGAAAAGTCCATGGCCGTGGTTTTTTTGGTCGGTTTGCCTTTGGTGGCCGGCGGCCTTATTTTGGGCCATGACTTTATCAGAATCATTTTCGGAAGCGAATATTTGCCGGCTATCCCCGTTTTCCAAATTCTTCTCCTAACCGTTCTTTTGGTTTTCCCCGGCAGTTTAATAGGCAATGCCATTTTTTGTTATGACAAACAAAAAAGCCTAATCGGCTATTTTCTCTTGGGGGCATTGGGTAATGTTGCTTTTAATTTTCTGCTGATTCCGATTTGGGGAATTAACGGCTCTGCGATATCAACCATCGTCACCCAAATCATCAGCAACGGATTCAGCTGGTGGAAAATGAAAAAAGTGAATAATTTTTATACCCTCCGCCACTTGCCGAAAATAATCATCGCCACCGGTTTAATGTCTTTTTTCACTTGGGGTTTGAATTTTTTGGGGATAAACTTCTTTATTAATTTTCCGCTTTCAATATTGGTTTATTTCGGATTTTTATATTTGCTCAAAGAACCCATACTAATCAAGGGCAAAGAGATAATGAAGGGAATTGTCAGTTAGTTGCCGCTTCGTCGCCGATTTTAATATTAAATTTTTCGGCCGAACCGGCTGAAATCTCCAAAACTTTGTCAGCTTTCATTAAGGGCGAAGCAACAGCGGGCAGTCTGCCGTTTTTTGATGGCTGAATATTTTTTGAAATATCAACAATTTTATTTCCGCTTATCCAAATAATATCCAGCGGAAAATTCATACCAACCATCGTGAAATTGTATTTGCCCGGTTTCGTAAAAACAAAAAGCATTCCCTTATCTTCTCCGAGTGCTCTCCGCCAAGAAAGGCCCTTGGCTTTCTTCAGCATCGTGTCGGCGATTTCCGCTTCAAAAATTTTTCCGCTAATGCCAACTTTCGCAAGTTTGTATTTAAATTTCACTTTAGTCAGGAAAAACAAACTAACCGCCGAAATAACGATTAAAAATGCCAAAAAAAATGTTAGATAATCAACCATTAATTAAATAAAAATTATAATTCCCAATTTAAATTTTGAATTTATATTTATCCTCGGCTACTATTGTAATTCTGCGATCGTGGAATTACAATAGTAAATTATTTCTAGCTTTAATACTCCAGAGAGAAAACCACTATCCCAAAAGCAACCGCCACGTTAAGCGATTCTTTTTTGCCTTTCATCGGGATTTCTAAAATTTTGTCCGAACGTTTTAAAATTGAGGACGGCAACCCTTTGATTTCGCTTCCCAGAACTAAACAGAATTTAGAACTTAGAATATAGGATTTAGGAAGCTTGAAATACGGAATTGATTTTTTGTTTTGCTCAATGCTAAAAATTTTGCAGCCGTCACCTTTTAATTTATCTATTAATTTTGTTGTTGAACCAACTTTTTCCCAAGCCACGTATTTTTCCGCGCCCAAAGAAACTTTCGTCAATTGCGGCCGGTATTTCCCGAATTGGTCAATAGGTGCCGGCGTAATGCCGCAAAGATAAATTTTTTCTATCCCGGCGGCGTCGGCCGTCCGAAAAATTGAGCCGACATTATGCAAACTGCGAATATTGTGAAGGATAATAATCATTCTTCCAAATAAATTTTAAAGTATAAATCTGCAATTCCGTTTGCATTACCGTAAGGATAACTGTCCGGATTAGATGAACCTTTTACTTTTAAATTTGACTGCGATCCTGGACCACCAATACCGCCATATCGTCCCCTAATGGCAAATTCATAAATTTTATCAAGTTTAGTCGTTATCTTGCCGACATCATAAATTATAGTATTCCATTGGCCCAGAATGCCGAGGTCGGCATCATTGGTATAGAAAAGAAGGGTATAACCAAGAACATTATTAGGGTCGATTTCTTTTATCCAAAGAGAATGCGAATAGTTATAGCCGTCATCACTAAATACTTTAAGCTCAATCCTATTAAAAGATCCTTGAAATTCGTTTGGACTAAGGGATAATCTTTGGACAAAAGGATCGCTCTGTCCAGCACCCGTTTCGGCAGTATCATCTAATTGTTGAGCACGAATAGTTTGTTTAATAGGGGGAATATCAATTTGTGCCTCGCTTTTTTCAGAACCCAAACCCTCTTTATCAAAGGCCTGGATAGAAAAAACATAAGAACGCCCCCGTTCGTTAATGGAAATTTCGGCCGTTGTTGAAGCGGTATTAATTACCTCTAAAGTTGAAGTGGCATTGCTAATATCGGTAATTTTGTAAGTCAAAGTTGAAGTGGCGCCAGAATAATCCTGCGAAACATTCCAATTTAAAATCAATTCCATTGTTGAAGAAGAATATTGAATGACAAAGTCGGCGGGAGCGATTGGCGCGGAACGCGGCTCGGGAAAACTGAAAGAATTTTGAGGATTGGGAATTAAGCGAATTTCAAAATCGTCGACGCTGTCGGTGTCGCAACCGTTACCTAAAAATTCGCCTTCATTTTGACTGGAAACACACTGGTTATTATAAAAAGCTTTTCGCTCTAAACCCTTATTAAAATCCGGCACAGTTGAAGTAGCGGCGCTTACGGCTAATTGAGGATTGCCATAAGATAGGCTGTCAATAATTATTGAATCATTGATAGTTGAGATAGGAGTTGTTGAATTGACTAAAAAAATCGTGGCGCCGCTTTGATTGCCTGAAAGAGAAAAGCTGTAAGTCATATCTTTTTTAGATAATAAACTGGAGGTGGCTTGAGAATTTACTAAAAGAAAAAAACCATGCGGAGCGATCTGAGCGCTATTTTCAAAGTTTTTCTTGGTGTCGTTTATTTTATCCGTGGAAGTAGCAACGCCGCTTAAATACTGGATTGAATAATCAGCTAAAGAAATTGTATTACTGGTCGGATTATAAAGCTCAATGAATTCATCATCCGCGCTGTCGCCTTTAACCTGAATTTCGCTGATAACGATATGGCTGGCGCCGCCAGGGTTGATTGAAATAGTAGTTGAGGCCGTCGTTGAAGAAGCGTTTTGGTCGTCGAAAACAATTAAATTAACTTGATAACTGCCGGCTTGAGAATAAGTATGAGTGGTGGTGGCAGTGGAAATCGTAGAAGTCGCGTTATCTCCAAAATCCCATTGATAAAAAATGATATTGCCATCGGGGTCGCTTGAGGAAGCGGCGTTAAAAGCGATTAAATCCCCAGCCATTAAATTTTCAGGAGTATAAACAAAAAAAGCGCCAGGCGTTTGATTGGCTTGGGTTGTTAAAATATTTTCTCGGCCGGGCGTCGGCAAAGAAGATCGCCATTCGCCGTTAATTTTCTGCAAAGAATTACCATCCCCTTTGGCGCCCCAATCAGAAGAATAAGAAACTTCGTCGATTACGGAATCGCCGTTTTTAGTGGCAATCGCTTCGCCGGTGTTGTTTAAAGAAAACGAACTCTTGAAAATAGTTCCGGCAAAACCGGGATTATCAATTAAAAATTGATCAGGATCATCGGCGATAATCGCGTATCCGCCGGTAGCAAGATTCGCCGAACCTCGACTTAAGGTTAAACCGTGATTGGTTTGGTTCTCATAAAATTTCCAGTTAGTTAAATCGACTGCGGCGTTACCATTGTTAAAAATCTCTATCCACTCCCGACTTTCATCAGAACCCGGAAGGTCATACATTATTTCGTTAATGATAACCAAATAAGATTGCGGCGGCGGATTGTTTGATGATTGATTAGAAACCGATCCGCCGCCTCCACCTCCGCTAGTATAAACAGCTGCCGGCGTTGAATTTTCTTTTCTCGGCGTACCACCGATAATACTTGAAGAGTACCAACTAAAATCGCTCTTTCGCTCCATTGTTTTTTTGGCGGTAGCGGTATTGTCGCCGGCTGGCCAGTCGGGATCAGCTGAAACCTCGTCAATCAAATTACATTGACCATCAAAAAGCCGCAAACCCTCATTAGTGTTGGAAAGCCCGCCGGTATAAATTTTATCGGCTTTTATTCCCAGCACCGTATCGTCATCGGTTCTTTCTAAGAGATAAAATCCACCTGCCAGAATTTGCGAACCATTATCAAATTTTATTTTGATTTTTTCTTCTTTACTTAAAAGTTGCCAATTAGATATATCCGTGGTAACCCCAGCAATATTTTTTAATTCAACCCACTCGTCATTGGCGCTATTCGTGGTCCCCATCCAGGCAATCTCGTTGATAATTATCCCCTGCCGTAAGGCAGGTTGATTAGTATTAAAACTACAAATACTGCTGGTATTAGTTATAGGAGTTGACGTTGATGTTGATGTTGATGTTAAAATTTGAGTTGAAGTTGAATTTAATGTCGGAATATTTTTCGGTATGAATTCTGGCTGAGAATTTTCTTTTTTGGGCGTACCACCGACCACGCTGGAAGTATACCAAGTCAAATCAGAGCCGCGCTCCATCGTCTTCTTTGCGGCATTATCGCCAGCGGACCAATCAGTATTAGCTAAAACTTCGTCAATTAAATTACATTGGCTATCAAAGAGCTGAAGGCCTTCGTTGGTGTTAGAAAGAACGCCGCTATAAATTACATTAGCGGCAATTTCAGGAACAGTATTATCGTCGGCTCGCTCCAAAAGATAAAATCCGGCAAGGGAAATTTTTGAACCACTTTCAAAAACGATTTTTATTTTTTCATCTTTATCAATAAGTTGATAACCCGAAATATC
>JAVHOD010000049.1:0-11011 GCA_036169835.1 Minisyncoccota bacterium
TTATAACGATTTTGCGATTTTGGTCAGGGCCAATGACGCGGCCAATCCTTTTATTAAAGCCTTGGAGCGCGCGGGTTTGCCTTACCAATTTTTGGCTTCAAGGGGGCTTTATTCAAAGCCGGTTATTTTAGACGTTATTTCCTATTTCAAGCTTTTGGACAATTACCACGAAAGCCCGGCGGTTTACCGGATTTTGAATATGCCGTTTTTGGAAATTCCGCCCCAAGATATTATGAAACTTACCCAATACAGCCACAAAAAAACAAAGTCGCTTTATGAGGCAATGGAAGAGCTTCCTCTGATTCCGGGGGTTTCTCCTGAAGTTCAGGAAAAAATCCTTTTCGTTTTGAGCTTGATTAAAAAACACGCCATTTTTGCCAAAGAAAAATCGGTCTCGGAAATACTGGTTGCTTTTCTTGAAGAGTCGGGATATATAAAATATTTAACGAAAAAAGAGGGGAAAGACGGGAAAGAACAACTTGATTTACTCAATCAATTCCATAAAAAAGTGAAGAATTTTGAGGGCGCTACTTTAGAGCCGACTTTGAGCAATTTTATGCGGGAAATAAATCTTGAGATAGAATCCGGCGAAGAAGGAAAGCTTGAATTTGACCCGGAACAAGGCCCGGACATGATAAAAATAATGACTATTCACGGAGCCAAGGGACTGGAGTTTAAATATGTTTTTTTGGTTAATATGGTGGATAAAAGATTTCCGACCATTGAAAGAAAAGAATTAATTGAGTTGCCCGCAGATTTGATTAAAGATATTAAGCCGACTGGAGACGTTCACCTACAGGAAGAGAGGCGCCTTTGCTACGTAGCCATTACCCGGGCCAAAAAAGACATTTATTTCACTTCGGCCGAGGATTACGGCGGGGCGAGAAAAAAGAAATTATCCCGCTTTCTGATTGAAATGGGATACAAGGATAATTTCCAATTTCCAATTTCCAATTTCCAAAAAAAATCAGAATCTAAAAACGGCTTATTAGCGGAAAAGCCGAATTCGGCTGGAATAAAAAATAAGCCGATGCCGGATTATTTGCCAAAACATTTTTCGTATTCGCAATTGGCGGCTTTTGACAAGTGTCCGTTGCAGTATAAATTTGCTTTTATTTTGAAAGTTCCGACCAGGGGCAAGGCCGTGTTTTCTTTCGGAAAGACGATGCATAATACATTTTATGAATTTTTGAAATACGCCAACGAAGGCAGCGCGAGCAATCAAACGAATTTATTCGGTTTTGCCGAAGTTAAGCTCAGCTTTGAAGAAAAAAAAGCTGAGAAGCCCTCCTGCGCCAAGGCTTCGGAAGGGTTCGTAAATTTTGACTATTTACTCAAAATTTACGAAAAAAATTGGATTGACGAATGGTATGAGGATAAAAAACAAAAAGAAGAGTACCGCAAGCTCGGCCGGAAAATAATCAAAGATTTTTATGATGAATTTTTAGCGAACCCGCCGAAAGTTTTAAAAATCAATAACGCTCTGGCCTTGGAAATGCCGTTTAATCTGAAAATAGGGGGATATGCCTTATACGGCGTGGTGGACAGAATTGACGAAGAAGAAGGGGGAGTGGCGATTATTGATTACAAGACGGGGAATTCTAAAGATAAGCTTTACCCGGCCGATAAAGAACAATTATTGATTTACCAGATAGCGGCCGAAGAGATATTCAAACTCAAACCCAAGCAACTCATTTATCATTATTTAACCGACGGCAAGAAAGCGTCTTTTCTTGGAACGGAAAAAGACAAAGAACAGCTGAAAGAAAAAATAATCCAAGAGATTGAAGAAATAAAAGGCAGTGATTTCAAGGCGAAGCCGAGCCATCTCTGCTCTTTCTGTGATTTCAAAGATATCTGCGATTTCGCTCAAAGATAAGCAAATAAATAATATGAATGGACAAAACAGAGAAAACGTAAAAATCGGTTCAAGGGTAGAGGTTGTGTTAAAAGCGGATCAAAGAACAGGAACGCTTACTTCTGGAATAGTGGCGGAAATTTTGACCAATTCCGGTTTTCATCCGCACGGGATTAAAGTGCGCCTGGAAGACGGGCAAGTCGGCCGGGTGCAAAACATTGTGCCGTAATCGTAAAAGACAAGAGCAAGAATTGGCGGGCGAGGGAAATTTTGGTAATCTAATTATTATGGCAACTTTAATTTTTGACATTGAAACAATAGGGGAAGATTTTGACTCGCTTGACGAGACTACCCAAAACGTTTTGACCAGATGGATTAAAAAAGAATCCGGCAACGAAGAAGAATATGATTTGGCTCTTGAGGATTTGAAAAACGGCTTGGGTTTTTCGCCTTTTACCGGCGAGGTGGTTGCTATAGGCGTTTTGGATGCCGAAAAAAACAAGGGCGTGGTTTATTTTCAGGCGCCGGGCGAAAAAATCGCGGAATTTGAGGAGAATGATATTAAGTTCAAACCGATGTCCGAAAAAGAAATGCTGGAGAATTTCTGGAAAGGGGTGGAGCAGTATCAGGATTTTGTAAGCTTTAACGGTCGCGGTTTTGATGTGCCGTTTTTAGTTATAAGGTCGGCAATCCATAAAACCCGCCCCAGCAAGGATTTGATGTCTAACCGTTATTTGAGCAGCCAAAAATATGGAGCCAGTCACGTGGACTTGATGGACCAGCTTAGTTTTTACGGCGCTGTCCGCAAAAGACCCAGTCTTCATTTATGCAGCCGGGCTTTTAATATCAAAAGTCCCAAGGCCGACGGCGTTAGTGGCGATGAAGTCGGAAAAATGTTTAAAGAAAAAAAATTCGCGGAAATCGCCAGGTATAACTCGGGCGATTTAAGAGCCACAAAAGAACTCTATGAATATTGGCAGAATTATATTAAATTTTGATCTTGACCGATTATAAAATGATTTCCTTGATTTATGAAACTAAGGATTTTATCGCGGTTAATAAGCCGGCCGGGGTTTTAGTCCATCCGATTGAGAGCCAAAAGGAACAAACCGAATTAACATTGGTTGATTGGGTTTTGGAAAGATACCCCGAAGTAAAAAATGTCGGAGATGATCCGGCAATTCGGCCGGGAATCGTTCATCGGCTGGATCGTGACACTTCCGGAGTGATTATAATCTGCCGCAACCAGCAGTTTTTTGAATATCTGAAAAATCTTTTTAAAACTCACCAGATCAAAAAGACATATCTGGCCTTAGTTTGGGGGAAACTGGAACCGAAATACGGCGAAATAAACGCCCCAATCGGCATTAAAACCGGAACGATAAAAAGAACCGTCTGTCAGAGAAAAGCTAAAAACATAAAAGAAGCAATAACAGAATACAAAGTTTTAAATTATTATCAGCATGGATCAGCGACTTTCAGCTTACTGAAAGTAACTCCTAAAACCGGCCGGACACATCAGATTAGAATTCATTTGGCGTCAGTCAATCATTCGGTGGTGGGGGACAAGCTTTACGGTTTTAAAAAAATGTCCCGCTGTGCGGGATCCCGCGAAGCGGGAAAAATTCCGTTTGCTCTGGACCGTCAATTCCTTCACGCCGCTTCTTTGGAATTCAGCGCAGCCGACGGGCATCGTATTAAACTTGAAGCTGAATTGCCGGAAGAATTAGAATTTTATTCAAAATTTAGAGCCAGAGGCGAATAAATTTTGAAAATAAAATCTTTACCCCGCCCTTTCATTTTCTTCCCTTGACTAATTTTCTGATTAAATATATGATTTTGAAATAAAATTAAGGTCAATTAATTGGTAATTAAGAAAGGGCGGGGTGCTCGATTTTATCGTTTCGCTCCGCTCAAATAAAATCGGCATGGAAAAAGAGATTTTGGAAAAAATAAAACCTGGCGTTACTATCCGGGTTCATGAAAAATTCAAGGAAGGGGAAAAAACCCGGACCAGTCTTTTTGAAGGAACGGTTCTTGCCCGCAAGCACGGCTCGGAAATCGGGGCGACTTTTACCGTCCGAAGAGTGAGCCAGGGAGTAGGTATGGAAAAGATTTTTCCGATTCATTCACCGAATATTGATAAAATAGAAATTTTAAGAAGCCCCAAAGTGAGGCGGGCGAAACTTTATTATCTGCGGAGAGAATCCGAAAAAGAAGTCCGGAAAAATTTAAGAAAGGAAATGGCTAAAGTTGTTGCCGCCAAGAAAACAGAATTGGCCGAGGAACCGGTGGAAGTGCATACCGTCGAAAATCCGGTGAAATAAAAGTCCACCTCTCAAGAAGCGGCTTGAATATACTTTTCGTTTTGCTTAAACTCAATTGGTGTGGGGGCCCAGGTGGCGGAACTGGTATACGCGTGCGTTCGAGGGGCGCATGCCGCAAGGATTGAGGGTTCAAATCCCTCCCTGGGCACAAGTGAGCGAAGCGAATGCAGTGCACGGGGGAGCGAACCAACTGCTTGGTTCGCGATAGGGATTTGAAGGGTTTGCGATGTATAAAGCGAGCAAAGCGAGCGTCTTATACCGCAAACCCAGGGACATAATCCCTCCCTGGGCACATTAGCCTTGCTAAATAATCGGTTTTTTGTTAATATTAAAATACCCAAGCGGGTATTTTAATTTTGTCTATATGCCCAGTAACTCAACTCCGATGGTTCGCCGAAAGGCGAACAGAGTGCTGGGTAAAAGTTAGGATTAATCAAACAAAAATTCATTAATTATCAACTTTGATATATCTCCAAAATGTCGGAGTTGAGTTAACTGGGTATGGCTAAAAAACAGGAAAAAATTAAGGAAAAACCAATAAAAAAACAAACCGCTGAAGTTGCCCCAACCAAAGAAAAGCAGGTTTCTTACGAAGCCAAGGATATTTATGTTTTGGAAGGGCTGGAACCGGTCAGAAAACGTCCGGCGATGTACATCGGTTCAACTGGCGTTGACGGGTTTCACCATTTAATTTGGGAAGTAGTGGACAACAGCATTGACGAGGCGATGGGCGGTTACGCCAAAAATATCAAAGTGGAATTGTTTAAAAATAATCGGGTGGCGGTAACCGATGACGGCCGCGGCATCCCGGTGGATATTCATCCTCACACTAAAAAATCGGCTTTGGAAACCGTGCTGTGCACTTTGCATGCCGGCGGCAAATTCGGGGGCGAATCATATAAAGTGGCGGGCGGGCTTCACGGCGTCGGCGTTTCAGTGGTCAACGCTTTATCAAGCTGGCTAAGGGTTGAGGTTGGCCGCAACGGCAATCTTTATTCGCAGGAATATAAAGAAGGCAAGCCGCAATATAAAGTCAGGAAAGAAGGTAAAAGCGAGCAGACGGGGACTAAAGTAATTTTTGAACCCGATACGAAGATTTTTCAAAAAGTTGAATTTGATTTGAAAAAAATAATCGGCCATCTCCGCCAGCAGGCCTATTTGACGCCGAAGTTAAGAATAGAAATTATTGACAATCGTTCGGAACAGCCCGAGGCCTTCGGTTTTTATTTTGAAGGAGGACTCAGATCTTTTATCAAATATTTAATCGGAAACAAAGAACCGATTCAAAATCAAATTTTTCATCAAAGCCGGAGTTACGAAAAAATTTTGGTGGAATCGGCTTTTACTTATACCAATGATATTGAAGTTCAGGAAATAAGTTTCGCTAACAATATTTATACCCCCGATGGCGGGATGCATTCAACCGGTTTTCGGGCGGCTCTGACCAGAACTATCAATGATTTCGGCCGCCGCGAGGGCTATCTTAAAGAATCCGAAGAAAATTTAACCGGCGAAGATGTCCGCGAAGGTTTAGTGGCGGCGGTGTCGGTAAAATTAGGGGAACCTCAGTTTGAGGGGCAGACCAAAGCCCGACTGGGCAACCCGGAAGCCAGAACCGCGGTGGAAACCGTGGTCAACGAATCCCTTAAGGAATTTTTTGAGCGTTATCCGGCTGACGGCCGAAGGATTGTTGAAAAGTGTCTTTTGACGGCCAAGGCGCGGCAGGCGGCCAAAGCGGCCAAAGAAACGGTTTTGAGGAAAGGGGCTTTGGAAGGAATGACTTTGCCGGGGAAACTGGCCGATTGCAGTTCTCGCGATCCCGAAGAATCGGAGCTGTTCATCGTTGAGGGTGATTCGGCCGGAGGATGTTTTTTTGGAGATACTAAAGTTGCTTTGGTTGATGGCAGAAATATTTCTTTTAAAGATTTAGTTGAAGAAGATAAACAAGGGAAGAAAAATTTTTGTTATACCGTAAAAAATGATGGGAATATAGGGGTAGAGTTAATTAAAAATCCCAGAAAAACAAAAAACAACACAGAGGTGATTAAGATTCTTTTAGATAACAATGAAGAACTAATTTGCACGCCAGACCATAAATTTATGTTAAGAGATGGAGGTTATAAAACGGCGAAAGATTTGAAGTTGCAAGATTCCTTAATGCCTCTTTATAAAAAATATTCTGAAATAGAAGGCGGAATAACTATTGAAGGATATGAAATGGTCTTGAGCCCGCAAAATTCAAAATGGATTTTTACCCATTTGTTATCCGATGAATACAATCTTGAGAACGGCATCTACTCAAAAATCGGTGGTTGCAATAAACATCACGTTGATTTTAATAAATTAAATAACAATCCGGACAATATAATAAGGATGACCAGAGAAGAACATTTTGAATATCATAGAAAAATGATTAAATTTGGATTGCATAGGGAAGATATAAAAGAAAAATCAAGGCAGGCTCATAGAACCGAAAGCTATAAAAAGAAAATTAGCGAGATTATGAGTACTCCAGAAATGAGAGAAATGTTGAGCAAACGGGCTAAAAAGCAATGGGGAAATGAAGAATATAAAAATTATATGATTCAGAAGTTCTTGAAATTTTATAATAGCAACGCGGAATATAGAGAAAAAAATAACAAACTTCTTAACGAAGTTCAAAAAATATATTGGAATAGCGCCGAGAATAGAAAAAGACAAGCAAAACAAGTTAAAGAATATTTCGATAAAAATCCCGAGAAGAAAAAATGGCTTTCAGCTATAGCTAAAAATCAGTGGGCTGATTTAGAATTAAAAAAATGGCGGGCAGAAATGACAAAAAAACAATGGACTCCGGAGTTTAGGGAAAAAAGGAATAAAGCCTATAGCCAGACTTATTTGAAAAAAGCGTTGGAAATCTTATCTTCAATTTATAACCGAAATAAATCCATTGATATAGAGATTTATAATCAGATAAGAAAAGAAAAAAATGATAAAAATCTTATCAAATATGAAACAATTTGCCAAAGATTTTTTGATGGAAGTGAACAAAAATTAAAAGAAGCAATAGTTAATTATAACCATAAAATAAAAGCCGTTATCCCGCTTAAAGAAAAAGTTGATGTTTATGATATTGAAGTTCCGGGAACTCATAATTTTGCTTTAGCCAGTGGTATTTTTGTCCATAACAGCGCCAAACAGGGCCGTGACAGGCGAACTCAGGCCATTCTGCCTTTGCGGGGTAAAATTCTTAATGTGGAAAAATCAAGAATGGACAAGATGTTGTTAAACCAGGAAATAAGGAACTTGGTTATCGCCATCGGCACGGCTATCGGCGAGGCCTTTGATATTTCAAAACTTCGCTATCATAAGGTGATTATTATGACCGATGCCGATACCGACGGCGCCCATATCCGGACCCTATTGCTGACTCTTTTTTACCGCTATTTTGTGCCGATAGTTGAAAGCGGGCATCTTTTTATCGCCCAGCCGCCGCTTTTCCGTCTTCAGAAAGGGAAGGAAGTCCATTATGCTTACAAAGAAGCAGAGCGGGATCGTATCCTTAAATTATTTTCTAGCGACGGGAAAACCGGGGTGACTATCCAGCGCTATAAAGGTCTAGGAGAAATGAACCCAGAGCAACTTTGGGAAACAACGATGAATGCCGAGTCCCGCCAGTTAAAACAGGTGATGATAGAGGACGCGGTTGAAGCCGACCGGCTTTTTGACATTCTTATGGGGGAGGAAGTGGAGCCCCGGAAGAATTTCATCCAGGCGCACGCCACCACCGTTAAAAATTTGGACATTTAACCATAATATGATACAAATTATAGATTAGTATTAAAATAATAATCGTTATCTCAAAAATATGTTCACTAAAATCAAAAATTTTCTGCAGGAAGCGATGCAGGAATTCAAAAGAATCAATTGGCCTTCACGCCAGGAAGCTACCCGGTACACCATATTTGTTATTGTTTTTTCTTTGGCGACGGCGGCGTTTTTGGGATTGGTTGATTTCATTTTCCTTTATCTGTTAAATAAGTTTTTAATAAAATAAAATGCCCAAACAAGCACCAAAACAAGAACGCCATTGGTATGCCATTCACACTTATTCCGGTTATGAAGATGCCGTAGTCCGCTATTTAAAGCAGAGATTGGAATCTTTGGAAATGCAGGAAAAAATTTTTGAGGTATTAGTTCCCAAGGAGAAAAAAATTAAAATAAAAAACGGCAAGCGTCAGCAGATCGAAGAAAAAATTTATCCCGGGTATGTCTTGGTGGATATGATTTTAGACGATGATTCCTGGTATGTGGTAAGAAATACGCCAAGGGTGACCGGTTTTGTCGGGGCGGAAAGCACCAAGCCGACTCCGCTTTCCAAAGAAGAGATTGAAAGCTTGATGGCGAAGATGGGGGAGAAGGAGGTGAAATTCAAGATTGACTTTAAGGTGGGAGAAATGGTAAAAATTACCGATGGCCCTTTCAAAGACCATGACGGCAAAATAGCGGAAATCATTGAAGAGCACGGCAAGGTTAAAGTGAAGGTTCCGATTTTCAGCCGAGAAACTATGATTGAGTTAGATATGTTACAGGTAAAAAAATTATAATATGGCAAAACTAATAAAAATAATTACAAAATTACAGATTCAGGCAGGTAAGGCCAATCCGGCGCCTCCGGTGGGCACGGCTTTGGGTCCGCATGGAGTCAATATCGGGCAATTCTGCTCTCAATTCAATGAAGCGACCAAGGAGATGAGCGATGTTATCCCGGTTGTGATTACTATTTATCAGGACCGAAGTTTTGAATTCAAGCTGAAAACTCCGCCGGTTTCGGCTTTGCTTAAAAAAGCGGCCGGTCTGGAAAAAGGTTCCGGTGACCCGCTGAAAACCAAAGTAGGCAAAGTGAGCAAAGAAGACGTCCGAAAAATCGCCGAAAGAAAAATGATTGATTTGAATACTGACAATATGGAAGCGGCAGAAAAAATAGTGGCCGGGACTGCCCGATCAATGGGTATAGAAATAAAATAATAAATAGACCGAAGAACAAATTCAAAGGCCGTCAGTAACTTGACGGCTTTTTTTTGTTTCTGTTATATTGAAAATTCCGTACTTTAATATAAACCAGTAATAATCAAAAAAGGGAGGTGGAGAGAATGGAAATCATTAAACCGTTTTTTGTGATTGAGGATGACGTTGACGGTGAAAGGATTTTAAAGAATTTGGAGAAATATGGCCGGGTTTGTTATAAAAGTGAAGCAAAGATTACCCCAGATTCATCGCGAAATTTTATCAAACGGGCATTGGAAAGAGGGCATGAAGCCGTTATCGAACATGAAAAAGTGACGGTACGCGTAATCTGCGATCGGGGAGTGACCCATGAAATTGTCCGGCATCGCCTCGCTTCTTATTGTCAGGAATCTACCAGATACTGCAACTATGAGTCGCTGGGGATACAGGTTATTGAGCCCTTTTTCTTTGTTGGTGACGACAAAAAGTATCTCATCTGGAAGATCGCCATGGAAGCCGCGGAAAGGGCTTATAATCAGCTTATTGAATTAAAAGCTACTCCGCAGGAAGCGCGAACGGTTTTGCCGAATTCTCTCAAAACGGAGATCGTGATGACTTACAATATCAGGGAATGGCGGCATTTCTTCAAGCTTCGTTGCTCAAAAGGCGCCCATCCCCAGATGCGGGAAATCAGTATTCCGCTTCTGAAGGAATTCCAAAAAAGGATTCCGGTTCTTTTTGATGATATCAGCGCTGGATAAATTGACCCTAAAGGCCTTCTGAATTACAATAATTCAGAAGGCCTTTTTTATGTTTAAAAATCCCTATAAAGGAAAATTCATTGCTTTTGAGGGGCTGGACGGCTCTGGTCAAAGCACTCAAGTTAAGCTTCTGGCTGAATTTTTAGAAAATAAAGGATTTCCGGTTTTGACCACCAAGGAGCCAACCCTAGATTCGGCGGCAGGCAGATTGATAAGAAAAGTATTGGACGGGAAGAAAAAAATTCCGCCCAAAAAATTTCAGGAATTATACGCTAAAGACCGGGAAAAACATCTGAATAAAGTTATCATCCCTAGTCTCAAAAAAGGGAAAATTGTTATTTCTGACAGATATTTTTTTTCGTTTTTCGCTTATGGAAAACTGGAAGTGCCGTTGAACTATCTTCTGAAAATAAATGATAAATTTTTAATGCCCGATTTGGTATTTTTTATGGACACCAAACCGGAAACCTCTGTTTTGCGGATAGAAAAAAGAGGGAAGAAGAAAACTTTGTTTGAACATAAAGAAAAACTGAAAAAAGTTTATCAAAACTTCAAAAAAATTATCAAGAAATTCAAAAATGTTATCATAATTGACGGAGAGAAAAGCATCAAAGAAGTCCACCGGCAGATAAGCAAAAAGATTATAAATTATGTATAAACCCACTATTGGCTTGGAAATTCACTCTGAATTAAAGACCAAGAGCAAAATGTTTTGCGCTAGTCCGAATAATTCCGACGAAACCCGGCCTAATTTCAATGTTTGCCCGGTTTGCCTGGGGCACCCCGGAACCCTGCCGGTTATTAACGAAGAAGCCGTAAAAGCGGTTATCAAGCTGGGCTTGGCTGTCGCCGGGAAAATTCCTTCAATTTCCCGTTTTGACCGTAAAAGTTATTTCTATCCCGATTTGCCCAAAGGTTATCAAATTTCTCAATATAAACAGCCCCTAGTGGAAGGTGGAAATTTGAATGGCGTTAAAATTACCAGGGTTCATTTAGAGGAAGACGTTGGGCGATTAGTCCATTCACCAGACGGCAAATCATCATTAAATGCAATATCAACTGGCATTGTTTTTGAATAA